>JAICUC010000012.1 GCA_025936075.1 Nitrospira sp.
GGGTTGCGCTCGTTGCGGGACTTAACCCAACACCTCACGGCACGAGCTGACGACAGCCATGCAGCACCTGAGCAGGCTGGTATTGCTACCTCGTTGGGCTTTCACCCTCCTACTACCTGCATGTCCAGCCTGGGTAAGGTTCTTCGCGTTGCGTCGAATTAAACCACATGCTCCACCGCTTGTGCGGGCCCCCGTCAATTCCTTTGAGTTTCAACCTTGCGGCCGTACTTCCCAGGCGGGATACTTACTGCGTTAGCTGCGGCACCGGCGGTAACCCGCCGACACTTAGTATCCATCGTTTAAGGCGTGGACTACCAGGGTATCTAATCCTGTTTGCTCCCCACGCTTTCGAGCCTCAGCGTCAGAAATGTTCCAGAGCGCCGCCTTCGCCACCGGCCTTCCTCCCGATCTCTACGCATTTCACCGCTACACCGGGAATTCCGCGCTCCTCTCCCATCCTCTAGCCGAGCAGTCCCCTCCGCACTTTCCGGGTTAGGCCCGGAGATTTCACGGAGGGCTTACCCAACCGCCTACGCTCCCTGTACGCCCAGTAAATCCGAACAACGCTTGCCACCTTCGTATTACCGCGGCTGCTGGCACGAAGTTAGCCGTGGCTGCTTCTGCAGGTACCGTCCGAACGGTCGCCCGTTCCATCTTCCCTGCCGAAAGGGGTTTACAATCCGAAGACCTTCATCCCCCACGCGGCGTCGCTGCGTCAGGCTGTCGCCCATTGCGCAATATTCCTCACTGCTGCCTCCCGTAGGAGTCTGGCCCGTGTCGCAGTGCCAGTGTGGCTGATCGTCCTCTCAGACCAGCTACCCGTCGAAGCCTTGGTGAGCCATTACCTCACCAACAAGCTGATAGGACATGAGCCCATCCAAGAGCGCGATACCCACGGTATCGCTTTCCCTCTCGATCCGCAGACCAAGAGTCGTATGCGGTATTAGCTAACCTTTCGGCTAGTTATTCCCCACTCGAGGGTAGGTTACCCATGTATTCCTCACCCGTTCGCCGCTTTACAAACGTATTGCTACGTCTTCTCGCTCGACTTGCATGTATTAGGCGCGCCGCCAGCGTTCGTTCTGAGCCAGGATCAAACTCTCAAATAGGTGTTCTTAGAATTTGGACCAAGGGCCACCACTTCAATACACCTTACACCTTGCTCAACGTCCTCTATTCAGTTTTCAAAGAACGATCGCGTTCTTCACGCGAGCCGCGCACTATACAACGTGCAGCGTAGCGTGTCAAGGGACCCGCTCGAAACATTTTTCGCTTCGGGTAGTTTCCCTTTGGCACCGCACCGTGACTCGCCGTCAGGCGCGGTCATCAGGCAGGAACACAGTACCAACGAACAAGCGGGAAGATAACAAGGTATTTCCCCAGAGTCAAGAGTCCGGTCCATGTATAATCAATTTGTATAATCAATTTCATGAAAGATTTTAGAAACATGTTTCCGATCCGTCGGCGTGCCGTCCTCAAGGCGTTCGGACTGGGCGCGGTGGTCGGCAGCATCGGCGGCTGCGATGCCGTCGGAGGAGTATTCGGCCGCATGTTCGCCGTCCCTCCGCGTGACACGACCTACTTCACACCCAACTCCAAATTCTATGTCGTGAACTACGCTGATGGAGCCGTCTCCGTATCGCGCGATCTGAATATCGAGCAGTGGAAACTTCATATCAAAGGCGCGGTAAACAAACCGATGTCGCTGGGTTGGCGCGATATCCTGAACCGCGATTCATACGATCAGATCTCCACGTTGATGTGTATCGACACGCTGCCGGGCGGCGACAGCATCGGAACGGCGACATGGCGCGGCATTTCGCTCAAGAAACTGCTCCTCGACTGCGGCGCCGACGCCGATATCGCGCGTGACGTCGTCTTTCGCGGCATCGACGGCTATGATGACAGCATCCCATTCACACGCGCGATGCAGGATGACGTCATGCTCGCCTTCCTGATGAACGGGGAAAAACTGCCGAAGGAGCACGGATTTCCGCTCCGCCTGCTGGTGCCGGGACTCTACGGCATCAAGAACGTCAAATGGATCGTCGAAATGGAAGTCTATCCCGGCGACTACAAAGGCTACTGGCAGCGCAAGGGCTGGACCGACGACGGCACGATCAAGATTTTTTCCCGCATCGATTCGCCCGGCCATTACCAAACCCTTCGTGGACCAGAGCATACCTTTCGAGGCATCGCCTTCGGGGGACCGAACAGCATCAGCAAAGTGGAATTGAGCGTTGATGCAGGCCGTACGTGGAACGACTGTCGAATCGAACCGCCCATGTCGCCTTATTCCTGGGTCATCTGGGCTTACACCTGGCGGCCGCCAAAACCCGGGAAGTTCCAAACCGTCGTCCGCGCCATCGACACGAAGGGACAACTTCAGATCGCCGAAATCGTGCGCCCTCAACCGGCCGGCGCCAGCGGGTATCACACGATCATTTCGGAAGTAGCAGAACTCTGAAAAGCCTGCCAACGCCGTTCTCGTTCAATGATCCTCTCAACGTATTCAGTGACGCACACGAGCCGGTCATACGCCACCGCTCAGTCGAAGAAGCTCATGACTCTATTTTTGGAAAAATGAGTCACGGGTGATCTGGTCTTTGCGGATCTCGTATTCCTTTTGATCAATCTTCCCCGCCTTGAAGTCCTCCTCCACCCTATCTTTCTGACGCTTCAGATTATATTCATAGCCGCCGCCTGCCGCTCCTGCCCCAAGGACCCCACCGAGCAGGCCGCTCCCCACTGCTCCTGAACATCCCGTCAGCAATGTCAAACACATGATGATCACACATAGATTTTTCATACACACCCCCGTGGATCAAGAGTCGAATCTCTTGCTATGGCAAGAACCCTATTCATTTGCTGAAACAGGTGGTCGCTGTAATACCTCGAGCACGAGCAACGATAGACCCATCGTAATGCAGACATCGGCCACGTTAAAGATGCCCGTTCGGAGACTGCCGATGCCGACGTTCATGAAGTCGATGACACGCCCATCGTGAAGCAGGCGATCCAAGAGGTTGCCTATGCCTCCGCTGAGGACGAAGCTCCAGGCAACGGCGGAGAGCGGCGGTATCTGTTTGGCGACGAATAGAAAAATTGCCAACCCGATAAGCCAGAGTGCAGGGAACACTTGGAAGAGAATGACTCGTAGCCACTCGGAAAACCCGCTGCCGAGACTTAAGAAGGCGCCGGTGTTCTCGGCATACTCCAGACGAACGGTATCGTAGAGCCACGATCGAGGAGGCTCAGAGGCTAAGTACTGTTGAGCCACATCTTTGGTAAGCTGGTCGCACCCTACACAGCCAACGAGCAGTAAAAGAATCAACACATCTCGTTTGAACCGTACAGTTGAGAGCCTTACGCTCATACCGGCTTTCGAGGAAATATGTCAGCAGGTTTTCTGCGCCAAGGCTTGCATGTCGGCTACATCCCACGCGAGCATCAAGACGCCTGGTCCTTGCGAGGACGTCCGACAGGCAACTTTCCCTTTCTCTTCTTGAAACGCTTTCCTTTTTCCAGCTTCTTGAGCGTGGATAAAATTGCGGATTCGACGACACCGGTCAGCGTCAACGTGGGACTCCAATAGACGACGGTTCGCAATCGCTCGACCATATCGGCAGAAAGAGACAGCGTGACTCTTTCCTTACGTTTCGTGGTCTGCTGTTTTTGTTTCATGTGATCATCTCCTTCACAATGTGCCGCTTCCTGCATCTACCGCTTATACTTGCATATCATGCTCCATTCCGTACACGCAAGTGGACTTTGCGGGACGCAAGAAGTTTCTCTGTTTGTCGATAGAAATCATAGGCGTAGAGGAAAATTCCTTGAGGTGTCCGGCAGATTGCCCTAAATAACGAAACGGCTCCGGATCCGGACGGATGGAATTCCTGCCACGCTTCACGAATCAAAATCCGAGGCCGAATCCACCGCCACCACCCATCCTGCCGCCTGTGCCGCCGCCGATTCCAATCGAAAACCGGGGATACGGATAGGCATATCCATAGGATTGAGACGGCCATATATGCAGATATTTCACGATCACCACGGGATATCGATACTCCACATCGTCGAGGTGCTCGACCTTTGCCTTCGACAGTTCTCCAACAATCGTCATCTTTGTCCCTTCGGCGATGGTCGCGGGGTCGAGAAACTCCTGCTGGATCGCGAGGAATCGTCCCTGTGATTGTTGACGATTGGAAATCGGTCTCTCTCCCTTATCGAGCGGCAATTCCAGAAGCTCGATCTGTGTTCCATCCTTCAATCGTTTTACCTTCAGCACCTCGCCGCCCAATACCACGATCTTGCCCCGGTATGAATCAGGAGCGGCAACCACTTCACGAAACGGGACCGTTCGATCGACCAGAGGCTCTAATTCTTGGGGAATCACTCGTTGTGAGGAGCAGGCTGCCGTCAGAACCAACACCACCCACCACCACACGTTGAACGCCAAGAGACGCATGCTCACACTATAGCGCGATGGATGGACCGTTTCTACACAGCAATACTCGTAGAGGTCGACCTAGGGTCTTTCCCACTGTGCTTTCTTCAGCTATGATGCAGAGTCGCGTGAGATATCGTAGACACGTTCATTCATCGGCACCATATCCGCTTCCACGTAGAGAGGCGATCATGCTGCAAGTCACTCTGACAGTCATGCTGATGTTCCTATCACTGAGTCTATCTTCCTGCGACAAGGCCTATATCGCCACCATGGAGAAGATGGGCTATGCCAAACGCGACATCCTCAGCAGCCGCGTCAAATCAGCGCGAGATGCTCAGGAAGACGCGAAGAAAGAGATTCAGAGCACGCTGGAGCAATTCGGAAAGGTGGTCTCCTATGAAGGGGGAGATCTGGAAGCCACCTATAAGAAGCTGAGCGGTGAACTGGAGACCAGTGAGGACAGTGCCAAATCGGTCCGGAAGCGAATCGCGGACGTCGAAAGCGTAGCCGATGCCCTCTTTTCGGAGTGGGAAGAAGAACTGGGTCAATACTCAAGCGCCGACCTGCGCCGCAAGAGTCAAGCCAAACTCACCCAAACCAAGGGCCGCTACCGAGAGATGCTCACCGCCATGAAACGGGCTGAACAGCGGATTGAACCGGTCCTCAAACCATTGCGGGATCAGGTACTCTATCTGAAACATAACCTGAACGCGCGCGCGCTCGCCGCCATCAAGGGAGAGCTTGTGAAAGTCGACGCACAGGTCGATCAGCTGGTCAAAGACATGAACCGTTCCATCGCCGAAGCCGATAAATTTATTCAGTCGATGGAAAAAGAATCAGACTGATTGTGCGGCCTGAGGGAGAGCCCCTATGCGTACCGACGATCAACGCGAAAGCGACAATATCGAAGATCGTCGCGGCATGGGCCCGGCCCGCATCGGGAGGGGCGGCCTCGGTATCGGCACCATTGTGTTGGCGCTCGCCGTCAGTTATTTCACAGGCGTCAATCCCTTGACCGTGCTGAATCTCCTCACAGGTGTCCAGAGTATGACCGAGGTGTCCGCCCCGACCGAATCCGGCCCGGTCGGCGCCCCTCAAGACCGACTCGGCAAATTCGCCTCCGTCGTCCTTGCGGATACCGAAACGACATGGCGAAACTTACTCGGTCCTCGGTACGAGGACCCACGTCTTGTCCTCTTTTCCGGTGCCGTGCAGTCGGCATGCGGCACCACATCGTCAGCGGTTGGACCGTTCTATTGTCCCAACGATCACCGGGTCTATTTGGATCTTGCCTTCTTCGATGAAATGGCGCATCGTCTTGGAGCGGCGGGTGACTTTGCTCAGGCCTATGTCATCGCCCATGAGGTCGGCCATCACGTGCAAAATCTCCTCGGCATCGCGGAAAAGGTACATCGCCTTCAGCGACAGGTGTCTGAGGCGGAAGGAAACGCGCTTTCGGTCCGAATGGAACTCCAAGCAGATTGTTATGCCGGTGTCTGGGGTCATCACGCCAAGCGAGAACGGAACTTGATCGAGCCGGGCGATTTCGAAGACGGACTCCGCGCGGCTGCAGCCATTGGGGATGACCGCTTGCAGAAAATGTCACGTGGCCATGTCCAACCGGAAAGCTGGACCCACGGTTCATCTGAACAGCGGATGTCCTGGCTCAAGCGGGGTCTCGAATCCGGCGATCCTTCTATCTGCAATACGTTCGACACGAAACGACTATGAGCAACGTACCCGCTCAAACTCAGAGTGGTGGTTTTCTCGCCAAGACGCTGGGCACACTCGCGTCCGATCCTCCTTGGGCTGCCAAATCGTTTCTCGCCGCCGGTGCGACGACCGTCGCCGGGGTCGGCGCCTGGCTCAGCAATATGATGTCGCCGGCACTCGCGAGCGCGGGTGGCAGCTTCCTCGGGGGATTCTTGATCGGCTGGGCATTCCGGAAGACCGTAAAACTCGCTCTGATAATCGCCTGCTCATTGCTGGCGCTCATTGCCGTCCTTAAAACCACGGGATGGATTCATCTGGATTGGACCTTGATCCAAGCAGATGTGAATCATATCCTTGATTGGGGTCGAGGCAAAGCTCAGGGTTTTAAGGAAGTGCTGACCGGCTATCTCCCCTCCGCCGGCGCCGCCGGCGCCGGAGCATTGTTTGGATTTCGGAAGAAATAGGCTGCTACTATCTGCGATTGACGGCGATCTCCTCATACTGTAAGTCAACGTTTCGTTCATGTCGGAAGTAGATGCTCACCGGCGAACGAGAACGGTCAATTCGCCTTTCCCTTCCTTGGTGCGCCCTGCACACCCGACGTTGTTCAGCAAAACCGACGCCCAACCATGGTGTGCTCTTCTCCTCACCTAAAGCCGTCTTCGCCGACTCAGGATCCACGCCGCCGCGCCGCCGAGCAGCAAGGCACCTGCTCCAAAGAGCACCGCCGCATCTTTTCGTGTAAAAGGCGCGTGAAAGGCGGGCGGGTTGACGTAACGATGTTCGGGATACTCCCACCCCGGCACACCGGGGCCGACCCGTTGCCCGTCGCGGAGCGCCACCTGCAGTGCCTGGGCAAGATGCAGGCCATGCCGGTCAGTGGTCTGCAAAATTTGTTCACGACAACTGAACCCATCGGCGAGAATTAAGGTCTCTTTCGGCGCTTTGCGAACCGCAGGCAGCAGCACCAGCTCACCGACCTTTATCGACACATCATAGTGATCGCCGTCCTTGAACCCGAACGAACCGGCCATACCGCAGCATCCTGAATCGAGCATCTGGAAATCCAACCCCATGCGCTTGAGTACCTTTTCTTCCGCGTTCATCCCCATGACCGCCTTTTGATGGCAATGTCCGTGGACAATCGCCTTCCGAGGCAGCTGAGGCAATTCGATGTGCGGAGCCTTGGATTCAAGAAACTCCGCCAAGGTCAGCATCTGGGCCTTCAATCGTTTGGCATTTTCGCTCTGCGGATACAAATCGACCAACTCGTCGCGGAATGCCGCCACGCAGCTCGGCTCCAAACCGATTATGGGCGTGCCGGCCTCGATCTCCTCGTGCAACGTTTCCAGGATTTGCCGCCACATGGATTTCGCCAGATCGAGCATGCCGAAATCGTACAGCGGACGTCCGCAACAGAGAGAACGGCTCGGAATCGTGACGTGAAAACCGGCGTCCTCCAACACCTCGACGGCCGCCTCGGCCGTCTCCGGAAAGAAAAAATTATTGAAAGTGTCCGGCCACAGAATTACTTTCGGTCGCCCTAAGTTGTGCGGCGGTCGGCGGCGAAACCATTCGGTAAAGGTCCGGCTGGCAAAGGGAGGTATCTGCCGGTGAACCGAGATCCCTCCCATAGTTTTGACCGCATCGCTGATCCCCGGCGTTTGCGTAATGAAATTCGCGATGCCGGGCATGAGCGAGGCAAGCCGCGACCACCAATAGATGAGACCCATCGAATAGGCATGCATCGGCCGCAAACGGCCTGCATAGTAATGCGAAAGAAACTCGGCCTTGTACGTCGCCATGTCGACGTTCACCGGACAATCGTGCTTGCATCCCTTGCAGGCCAGGCAGAGATGCAACGCATCATGGACGGCCTCCTCCCGCCATCCGTCTTTGAGCGGGTTGCCCTCCAGCATTTCCCATAGCAGTCGCGCTCGCCCCCGAGTCGAATGCATTTCCTCGCGCGTAACCCGATAGCTGGGGCACATTGTCCCTTGCTCCCCACGGCGGCACTCGCCCACCCCGACGCAGCGCAGAGTCGCTCGGGCAAAGCTTCCCTGATCTTCAACGTATGAAAAATGCGTTTGGGTCGAGGGCGGATTGTAGTCGGCCCCCAAGCGAAGATTCTCGTCCACTCGGTAGGGATCCACGATCTTGTGAGGGTTCATCTTGCCTTGTGGATCCCAGATGGTTTTGAATTCGCGGAACGCTTCGACGAGCTCATTGCCGAACATCTTCGGCAGAAATTCGGCGCGGGACTGGCCGTCCCCGTGTTCTCCCGACAATGACCCGCCGTGGCTCACGACCAAATCGGCCGCCTCGCCGATGAACGAACGGAATTTTTTGATGCCGTCTTTCGTCTTCAAATCGAAGTCGATTCGAGTGTGAATGCAGCCTTGCCCGAAGTGACCGTACAGAGCGCAGCCGTAATGATATTTTTCGAACAGGGCGCGGAGATCGCGCAAATACCGCCCGAGCTTTTCCGGAGGCACCGCCGAATCTTCCCATCCTTCCCAAGTATCCGGTCTTCCAGGCACACGAGCCGTGGCCCCCAGGCCGGATTTTCTGGTTTCCCAGACGATTTTCTCGTGTTCCGGATCGTCGTACAGCTTGATGCTCGGCGCATTCGGATGGCGCTTGAGGGCGCTGATCATTCGATTCGCCTGCTCGTCTGCTTCTTCGATGGTCTCGCCGCCGAACTCCACCAATAGCCATCCTTGCCCATCCGGCAGGATCTTGATGTCTCGCGGGTGCTTGCCTTTCAGCTTGATGTTTTCGACCAACACATGATCCATGCCCTCCAACCCGATGGGATGATATTCCAAGATTTCAGGCACATGATCGCCGGCATGATAGACGTCAGGATAGCCCAGCAATACCGTGGTGCGCTTCGGCGGGCTGTACACGAGCCTAACCGTCGCCTCCAACACGGTCACGCAGGTCCCTTCCGTTCCGACCAATGCTTTGGCCACATCGAAACCGTGCTCGGGGAGAAGCTCTTGAAGGTTATACCCGGATACTCGCCTGGGGATTTTCGGATAACGTTCCCTAATCAAATCCGCATATCGGTCCCGCAGGATCTTAAGCTTTCCATAGATCTCTCCCCGTCGGCCGCCCTCTCCGATAATGCGTTCCAGATCCTGTTCACTGGTCTTGCCGACACGCATGCGCAGACCGTCGTAAGTGAGGATATCCAGTTCTTCCGTATTCTCTTCAGTCTTGCCGCCCATCAGGGCATGGACGCCACAGGAATTGTTGCCGATCATGCCGCCCAAGGTGCAGTGGTTGTGCGTCGAGGGATCGGGCGCAAAGGTCAGATGGTGCTTCTCCGCGGCATTTCTCAACACGTCGAGGACCAGGCCCGGCTGGACCCGCGCCCGCTTGTTCTGAGGATCCAGCTCGAGAATATGATGGAGGTACTTGGACATATCCATGACAACAGCGACATTGCAGATCTGCCCGGCCAGGCTCGTCCCGCCGCCTCGAGAGAGGACCGGCGCCCCGTACCGGCGGCACGCGGCCACGGTTTGAATAACATCGTCGATGCTTTTGGGAATGACCACCCCGATCGGCACCTGCCGGTAATTGGCGCCTCCGGCGGAATAGAGCGCGCGGCTGCCGTCGTCGAAGCGCACCTCGCCCTTGATGATGTTGCGTAGTTCGGCCGCCAAAGCCTGTGCATCGACTTGCGCCGTTGTTTTGGTCGTCCGCCGAGGTGTTCGTCCGATGTCCTTCACCAATTCCTGCACCAATTCCTGACCGAGCATAGTTCTCCTCCGTGGATACTAGACGGCGTACGCCTGAGCGTCCGTCCGCTTGAATTCCAAGCCCATACCGGGCCTGGACAGGTCCGGGTACAGTACCCCGTCTACCGGTTTAACGGCTCCGTCGAACAGCATTTGCTCGATTCGGACGTGATCGTGAAAATATTCCAGATGCCGAAGCGGGGTGACGGCGCAGGCCACGTGCAAATGAAGGGCCGGCGCGCAATGCCCTGAAATGGGAAGACAGCGCGCCTCGCACAGGGCGGCGGCCTTGAGAAAGCCGGTAATTCCGCAGCGGGACGCATCGGCCTGCAGCACATCGACCGCTCCGGCCTCGAGCATGCGACGAAAATAAAACAGGTCGTATCCGTATTCTCCGGCCGTGATATCCATTCCCGCCGGCGCGCGATCCCGAATGAGACGCAAGCCTTCCAAATCGTCGGAGGAGACCGGTTCTTCGAACCAGCTCACGTTCAGGGACGAAAAGGCTTCCGCGAACGTGAGCGCTTCCTTGCGGCTGTACGCGCCGTTGGCATCCACGAACAATTGGACGTCGGGACCGATCGCCTCTCTCGCCGCTTTGACTCGATCAACGTCCTTCCACGGCTCGGTTCCGATTTTCATCTTGACGCGGGGAATGTCCTCCGCTGCCCAGCCGCCGAGCTGCTCTTGGAGCTGATCGATCGAATACGAGGTAAAGCCGCCGCTGCCGTAGACCGGCACCCCGGCATGGGCCGCTCCGAGTAATCTCACCAATGGAAGATTTAATAGGCGAGCTTTCAAATCCCACAGCGCTGCATCGACTGCCGAAACGGCGGTGGAGACGATGCCGGGCCGGCCGAGGTTGCGAATCTCATGCAGCATGCCTGCCCAGCATGCGGGCACATCCATCGCGTCTCGTCCCTTGACGATCTCCGCAAGTTTGTCTTTGATCAGACAGGCGGTACCGGTGTCGGCATAGGTGTACCCGACACCATGTCGGTCGGCGGCCTTCGCTTCCACCAACACCAGCGTGGTCTTGTTCCAGGCTAGGGTGCCGTCCGATTCGGGAAAGTCGGTCGGCACATGATAAGCGGACACCGTGATTTCATCGACCGGCACCTCCACTCGCCGCGCACCGGCGCTGCGCCGATCAACCTGTTGCGAGACCTTCGAGGAGCTCATAGCTACACCACCTCACGGACTTTGTCTTCTATGACCGTTTTAATGATGTCCCAGCGATCCTTCGTCCCTCGGGCCAGCGCCTTGGCGAAGGTCAATGCCTGATCGATGGTCGCTTTGCCTGGCAGCGGGGGTTCGTTCGGATCGACCACGGCTTCAATCAAGGCCGGCCCCTGATGGGTGAACGCCTTTTTCAACACGGAGGGTACTTGCTGAGGATCTTCCACCGTGTACCCTTCGGCTCCGCAGGCCCGCGCAAAGTCGGCAAAGTTGATGGGCTGCAGTTGCACCCCATATTGTGGATTGCCTTCCATCGCGAGCTGCTCCCACTTGATCATCCCAAGCACGTTATTCTTGACGACGATAATTTTGACCGGCAGCTGATATTTCACGATGGTCGCTAGTTCCCCCATGAGCATGGTAAAGCCGCCGTCACCGGCAAAACACACGACCTGACGGCCCGGATGAGCAACGGCCGCGCCGACCGCATAGGGCAGTCCACAAGCCATCGTAGCCAAAGTGCCGGAAGCGGAAAATTCCATCGTGTCTTTGATCTTAATGTGACGGGCGGCCCACGTGGTGACGGTCCCCGTGTCGCAACAAATAATGGCATCGTCCGCCAGGACATCGTTCAACTGATGGGCGATTACTTGAGGCTTCATCGGCATATCGGTCCGCGTGCCTCGTTCCTCCATCAATTGGTTCCATCGCTGCATCTTCTCTTGTGCCTTGGTTAAAAAGTCTCGATTGGTTTTGTGTTGAACCAACGGCAACAGCGCTCGGAGCACATCCCAACATTGACCGACCAGCCCCATCTGCACGGGATAGCGGAGACCGATGCGGGCGGGATCGATATCGATCTGAATCGCTTTGGCCCGTCCAGGTTTGGGATAGAACTCCATATACGGGAAACTTGTCCCGGCCAGGATCAAGGTATCGCACTCTTGCAGAACTTCCTGTGAAGGCGCTGTCCCGAGGAGACCAATCCCTCCCGTCGTATAGGGGTGATCGTCCGGCACCACGGCTTTGCCTAACAGAGGTTTAATAATGGGAGCGCCCACCTTCTCCGCCAGCTCGATCACTTCCTTGCGTGCGGGGAGACATCCACGACCAGCCAGGATGGCGATCTTGGACCCTTGATTAATGATATCGGCGGCTTGCTGGAGAAGACTTTGCGGCGGCAAGGGGAACGATTCGGTATAGAGATCGGCGCTGTGATGAGGAATGTTGGCTTTTGAGCGTGATCCATTGCTCGTCCAATCCTGAATGTCCTTAGGAATGGTGATATGGGCGACGGTGCGTTTCGAGATCGCCGTCTTGATCGCTTCGTCGACGACGTTGCGGACATGCGCCGGCCCCATAATGCGTTCGTTATAGGCCGCGACATCCATGAAGAGTTTATCCAGGTCGACGTCCTGCTGATAGTGTGTGCCGATGAGATCATGAAAGGTATGGCCGGTAATGGCCAGGACTGGTTGGCCGTCCATCTTGGCGTCGTAGAGGCCGTTCAACAAATGAATGCCGCCGGGCCCCGACGTGGCCAAGCAGACCCCGAGACGACGGGAGAACTTCGCATAGCCGCAAGCAGCGAAGGCGGCGGCTTCTTCATGACGCACTTGGATCAACTGAATCTTTTGGCTGTGGGTGCGCAGGGCTTCGAAGATTCCATTGATCCCGTCTCCGGGGAAAGTGAAGATCGTGCGCACGCCCCAATCTACCAGCCGATCGATCAAAATGTCTGCGACGGTTTCCGACATATCACTCCTCCTGTCTATATTTTTTTCGCTGGATGGATGCTCGCAAGTCGGTGGACGGAAATGTTGTCTCGCAAAAAATGCAAGCGAAATGCCATTAACGACGACCGAAATCAGCACAGTTGTTGATTCCCGAGCACGACAATGTGTCTTTGTCGGGACACTCTGTCGAGACAGTTGTTCATGAGTTCACGGGTTTACTACTGGGCTCCACGAGTAGCGAAGCCATGTCGATCACGTTATCGACGCCATATAGCATGTAGATTGCGTTGTAGATCGCGTTCCTTCTCCTCACCGGTGAAGGCGGCATCCATCTTGATATGGCGTATGCGAGATTCACTTCACTCAGAGCGAAGCAGACCAAGTCTTGAGCATGATCGGCGAAGTCATGAGCGTATTGATGATGATCGCGCAGTGCGAATTGGCTCTCTAGCGAAGAGCCCACTGGAACTTCATGATGGCGACACCAATCGTCAAACAGTTTCATCGTGATCCTCACGGCGCCGCGCGCCATATTCACACACCCATCCATCCAGGAGGTGGATATTTCGACTTATCAAATTTTCATCGAAGGCCCGGAGTCCGACGGGACATTGGAATGGAAGTCCTGCATCGAGGAGATCCTTGCCGTCCAAGATTGAAGAATATGCATTGATCGGTGACACCCATACGGCGGGCTTGGTGTCCCGCGATGGATCGATCGATTGGCTGTGCCTGCCTCGGTTCGATTCCGCCGCATGTTTTGCCGCGCTGCTGGGGAGGCCGGAACACGGCCGCTGGTTGCTGCGGCCGGCGGGAGTCGTCCATCGAATCCATCGTCGCTACCGACCCGGTACCCTGGTCCTGGAAACCGAATACGAAACCGCAGACGGATCGGTTGCTGTCGTGGATTGCATGCCGATTAGGGAACGCCATCCGACCGTGGTCCGCATGGTCGAAGGGCGAAAAGGCCACGCTCGGATGCAGATGGAGCTTGTTGTACGGTTCGATTACGGATTGATTGTTCCTTGGGTTCGTGGCCTTAACGGAATGCTGACGGTAATGGCCGGTCCTGATGCGGTGTGCTTGCGCGCAGATGTGGATCTTCGCCACGAGCGGCAGGCGATAATTGCGGAATTTACCGTTTCAGCGGGGCAGCGTTTCTGGTTCGTGTTGTCGTCTTATGCATCTCATGAATCGCCGCCGCCGGCCTTGGACTCTGAGAAAGCCGTCGAGACGACAGAGCAATGGTGGAGAGACTGGTCGGATCGGTGTGCGTATCGCGGCCCTTGGAAACAACAAGTAGTTCGTTCATTGATTACATTAAAGGCGATGACCTATGCGCCGACCGGCGGGATGGTGGCCGCCGCGACGACCTCCCTTTCGGAAGGCCTGCGGGGCGGGTGTAACTGGGACTACCGCTTCTGTTGGCTTCGTGACGTCAGCTTTACCCTCTGCGCGTTGCTGGACAACGGATACAAGGATGAAGCGAAGGCATGGCGTGAATGGGTCGAGCGAACGATTGCCGGTGATCCATCGGATATTCAGGTCCTGTATGGAGTGGCGGGGGAACGCCGCGTGCCTGAGCAGGAACTCCCGTGGCTACCCGGCCATGACGGCTCGAGGCCGGTGCACATCGGAAACCAAGCCTTTCAGCAGTTTCAACTCGACCTGTACGGCGAGGTCATGGAAGGTATGCACCAAGCCCGCGAGAGCGGAATCGAGCCGGAGCCAACGGCGTGGCACCTGCAGCACCAATTGATCGATCACCTAGAGTCAATCTGGGAGCGGCCGGACGAGGGGATTTGGGAAGCGAGGGGCGAGCGGGCGCAATTTACTTATTCCAAGGTGATGGCATGGGTGGCATTGGATCGAGCGGTCAACGATATCGAACGGTTTGGGTTGGAAGGACCGCTGGATCGTTGGCGGAATCTCCGCGACAAAATCCATGAGACGGTGTGTCGTGACGGCTACGATCCAGGACAAGGCTCGTTCGTCCGGCAGTTCGGCTCCACTGCGTTGGATGCCAGCCTTCTGTTGATCCCGATCGTCGGATTTCTTCCGCCTCATGATCCGCGCGTGGAGGGGACCGTGCAGGCCGTCGAACGTGAACTGATGGTTGGCGACGGACTCTTGTATCGCCATGGGAGCGCCGACTCACCGACACAGGGCGTCTTCATCGCCTGCAGTTTCTGGCTGGCCCATGCCTACGTCCTAACGGGGCGGCGCGCAGATGCCGAGCGTTTATTCGACCGTCTGCTCAAACTCTGTAACGATGTCGGGTTACTATCTGAAGAGTACGATCCGGAGAGACAGTGCCAGATGGGAAATTTTCCACAGGGCTTGTCTCATCTGGCCCTCGTCAATGCGGCGCATGCATTCATCGATGGAGAAGGCATGAGAGGGTAACAACGTGCGCGAAGTCGTATAGCGGTCATGTAATACATGTAATAGGAATCGAAGTCGTGTAATGTACCACGGGAGGGGCTTGTGATGCGACAGAATGGGAAATGTTCAGAAGTGGTCGTGGTGACGGGAGCCTCAGCCGGCGTTGGACGGGCCATTGTGCGAGAGTTCGCGAAACATGGAGCGTCCATCGGTTTGCTCGCCAGGAGTCGTGATGGATTAGAAGGGGCCAGGCGGGAAGTCGAAGCGGCGGGCTGTCGCGCAATCGCCGTCCCAACGGATACGTCAGATCCTCAACAGGTCGAGGAAGCCGCCGATACCGTCACGCGAGAATTGGGTCCCATCGACGTCTGGGTGAACGTCGCGATGGTCACGGTGCTCTCGCCGGCCGTCGAGATGACACCCGAAGACTATCAGCGTGTCACGAATGTCTCATACCTCGGCTATGTCTATGGCACGCTCGCTGCCGTCCGGCGAATGAAGCCACGCAACAAAGGCAAGATTATCCAGGTCGGCTCCGCGCTCGCCTACCGCTCGATTCCCTTGCAATCGGCTTATTGTGGCGCCAAGCATGCGATTCAGGGCTTTACCGATTCGCTACGGTCCGAACTGATTCACGACGGCAGCAACATCGACATTACGACGCTGCAACTGCCGGCCGTGAACACCCCGCAATTTACCTGGGCCAAAAGTCGCATGCCGCATCATCCTCAACCGGTTCCGCCGATCTATCAGCCGGAAGTCATCGCCAGGGCTGCTTATTGGGCCGCGCATCACCGACGACGTGAGCTCTGGATCGGATTTTCCGCGGTCAAGGCGATTATCGGCCAAAAGCTCATGCCCGGATTTGCCGATCACTATCTGGCCTGGATGGGCTATCGCTCGCAGCAGACCGATCAACCGGTAGATCCCAACCGTCCGAACAATTTGCATGAGCCGTTGCCGGGAGATTTCGGTGCGCATGGAGAGTTCGACGGCCAATCACGATCCTTCAGCCTCCAGTCCTGGCTCAATATGCACAGAAATGCGTTGAGCTTGGTCGCTCTTAGTGGGATGGCTGGGTATCTCTGGTATATAAAGGCACAGTCTGAAGACAACAGAACCATGCGCCGCACGGCGTCAAATTCAAGGCAACGGACGAGTGGACGAGCTGCATGAATGCAGCTCGAAGACTACGCAACTCATCGGCGATGCTCGTGCCTATAGTTCATGGTGGAGAAAGGTCTTAACGGATGAAGAAAGCGATACAGAGTGGAGGACCCGTCATGGGCATCAGGGAAGCTCTCGGTCTGATGACCTTGACTGCTCCACTCCATCCTATCCTGGTCCATTTCACCATTGGTCTCATGATCGCGTCGCTGGGTGCGGATACAATCGGCTTTCTCTTCGATGTCGCCTCGCTTGCCGACACCGGCTGGTGGACGATGGTGGGAGCCCTGGCCGTCACGCCGTTCACTCTTGCCACCGGGGTCATCTCTCGCAGACGGATTCCGATCGAGGAGGGCCCGGCCCGCTCGTTCTTGCGCTCACACATGGCCCTGGGGCCGGTAATTTTCGGGCTGCTGATCATCCTGACTGTCTGGCGGGCGGTGTTCTGGCAATCCGACGAATTTGTGAGCGGGTGGTACCTGCTGGGGCTGTACGGTGTCGGGTTTGTCATGACCGTTCAAGGTTATCTAGGCGGCGAGCTTGTCTATCGGTATGGCGCCGAGGTGAAACGAGCCTATCGCAAAATGCCCGTCCATCGGGCCGATGGCGCTCCTCCATCTCTGCCGTCCTCTTCATACGCACCGGAACGGGACTGGAAAGCCATGCAAAAGGCCTTGCATGGAGGGACCGAGTGACACCGATCGAATTTCTCGGTCTGTATCCATTTCAGTGGCTCGCGATCATTACGGCCGGCACGACCCTCCTCTTAATGATCGACGCCCTCGTCGGGCATTATCGACGAGCCTTCGCCTATCGCATGCAGTATGCGCCTGTGATCACCGGCGCTGCGCTCGTCGTCGCGGCCCTCCTCGCGGCTATCTTTCCCCATCCCCCTCTGCTGAATCAGCTCTTGTCATGGGCGGGCTGGCTGACGGCCGCCACTGGTCTGATCGGATTCGGCTACCACTTTTATTATGGAATCGTAACCAAGCCCGGAGGGCTGAAATGGCTCCTGCACTATCTGATGTATGGCGCGCCAATCCTGGCCCCATTGGGCCTGACCGCTGCGGGAGTACTCGGCGTCATCACGGCGCGCGGGCTCGCCGGCGGAAATGCGGTATTCGGCCTGGCCATGCCGGTCGCGTTATTTCTCTTTGTGACCATCGTGCTCGCCGGAGCCATCGCGCAGGCCGGCATCCTGCATTATCGGGGGGCCTTCAACAATCCGGCGATGTATGCGCCGTTGACCGTTCCGTCGCTGGCCATGATCGCAAGCGCCTGGATGGCTCTGGCGCCCTCGACGGTCGTGCGAGCCGCCTTTGCCGTCTTATTGTGGATGACGTTGCTGGCCGGGTTCATCGGCTTGGGCATGCATCTCCGTGGGCTGGACCGTGAAATGGGGGGGCTCTATGTGTGGTTTTCCAATCTCCTCGAGGGGCCGCCGCAAGGCGCGCCGGGGCTATTCATTGCCTGGGCCGCAATCGGGTTGGTCGGCATTTATTTACTGTAAACGATGTTCATCGCCGGAGGCATTATGAGATCGACGCAGGAACAGGACGACGAATTCCGATCGTCGTATCCGAACTACAATGTGCTGGATAAGTGGTTTTCGCCCGATTGGGATGACCAGACACGCAAAGTCGTCCGACATCGGTTGGAGAAGGTCCCTCCGATTCGTTTCTTCTCCGAGACGGAGGCGCAGACCCTCGCTGCGGTGGCCGAGCGAATCATGCCTCAGCCTGATCGAACGGAGAGCGGGCGGATACCGATCGTTCCCTGGATCGACGAGAAGCTCTATGAAGACCAACGTGACGGCTATCGCTACGAAAAACTTCCGCCGCAACGGCAGGCATGGCAAAAGGGGCTGGCCGCGATTAATGAGACGGCCGGTATTTTATTCAAAGGCCGGCGATTCGTCGATCTGGACGCCGAGTCGCAAGATGCGGTGCTCAAACGGATTCAGAAGGGCGATCCTCCCGGAGAGATTTGGAAGCAGCTTCCCAGCCAGTCATTCTTCGAGCACATGCTCCTGAAGAACGTCGTCAAAACGTACTATATGCATCCGATCGCCTGGAACGAAATCGGCTACAACGGGCCTTCCTCCCCTCGCGGCCATGTCCGGATCTGGGAGGACGGTCTCGATCCCTGGGAAGCTCAGGAAGAGGCGCGACGTCGATGACGCAACAGGATCAGATCATGGCCGGTTGGTCGCTGTCGGCGCCCGGCATCCACGGCGGACGCGTGCCGATGCGCGACTGGTCCCGCGAAGAAGTGGATGTGTGCGTGGTCGGAGCCGGCGCAAGCGGCGGAGTGGTGGGCGCGAAACTCGCCGAAGCCGGATTCTCGGTGGTGATTTTGGATGCAGGCCCTCACTGGGACCCCATGAGCGATTTCATCTCGGATGAGCATGCCTCCACCAAGCTGTTTTGGACCGACGAGCGCATCACCGGCGGCAACGATCCGGTGGAGCTGGGCTCCAACAATTCGGGACGCGGCGTCGGCGGGAGCACCGTCCACTATTCCATGGTCGCCCTTCGCGCGCATCCCCACCATTTCAGGCGGCGGACGCTGGAAGGCTCGATCGAGGATGCGGATCACCGGGATTGGCCATTGGCGTTCGAAGATCTGGAACCCTACTACGAAGAGGTCGAGGAGGAGCTTCAGATCGCCGGGCCGACCTTCTACCCTTGGGGCAAGCCGCGACGGCGACGCTACCCGCAGCGAGAGCACGAGTTGAACGCGTCCGCCAATGTACTGGTTCGCGGCTGTGCCAAGCTGGGGATTCCCGTCGCGCCCTCCCCAATCGCTACCTTAAGCGCTCCACATGAGGATCGCCCGCCGTGCGTCTATCGCGGGTTCTGTAACTTCGGGTGCACGACCAATGCAAAAAGTTCCATCCTCGTGACCTATATTCCACGCGCCATCCGCGCGGGTGCGGAGATTCGAGGGAATGCCATGGTCGCACGGATTACCCACGATTCGCACGGACGCGCCACCGGTGTGCTTCACTTTCGAAAGGGAAGCGACGAGCTCTTTCAGCAGCGGGCGAAAAGCGTCATCGTCGCCGGCTATGCGATCGAGAGTCCGCGATTGCTTCTGAATTCCGCCGGCTCTCTCTTTCCAGAGGGTCTCGCCAACTCATCCGGCCGCGTAGGGAAATACTTCATGGTGCAGTCCAGCGAACAGGTGTACGCCAAGTTCACCGAACGCATCAACCAGTATAAAGCCCCGCCGCCGGGAGGAGCCATTACGGAGCACTTCAATCGAACAATGCCAGGGGTCGGATTCGTCGGCGGCTATACCATCGAAGTCATCGGGCCGCACCCGGTGGACTTCGTCGCAAAGATGGCCACGGGGCGCGGACTGTGGGGAGAGGGGCTCCGCCGCGAGATGCTGGATTACAACTGTTTTTCCGGGCTCGGCATGGTCGGCGCCGTCATGTCAAATGTCAATAACGAGGTCAAGCTCCACGAGACCGAGCAAGATCAATACGGCCTGCCGGTTTCGCATGTCATCTTCAGCTATCACGACAACGATAAGCGCCTCATCAAGCATGCCCGCGAGAAAATGACCGAGATCTTGCAGGCAGCTGGAGGTGAAGACGTCTGGTCGGATCATCGCATGGCTCATTTATTCGGCACCTGCCGGATGGGACTTGATCCGGACGATTCCGTCGTCAACGTCGATTGCCGAGCCCATGACGTTCCCAATCTGTTCATTTGTGACGGATCGGTATTTCCGAATTCGACGGGCGTCAATCCGTCATTGACGATCCAGGCGCTGGCCGCCCGTACGGCCGATCGTATTTGCGACATGGCCCGGCGTGGGGAGTTGTAGCCCGATCTTCGGTGCTGCATTGAGCGTGAGAGAGCGACGACCGGAGATTGCATGAAGGACCGCGACTCCGAGAAATCCTTTCTTCTGTCCCGTAGAAGCCTTCCCTCGCTCACCCTGTTGCCGGGGTGGCCATTCATGGAACCGAGCGCTACGCAGCACTTGCGCGTGGGCCAGGCCGAAGCGCATCTCAGCTTTGAGCGTGGCCCCAGCGGCAAAGTGGAGGTGCACGTTCTACACATAGACGGTCATCTGGACGTGGCCGCTGAAGGATTCGAGCACGAGAGGTGAACGCACTGTGGCGAAAATTCGTCCGCATCGTGGTCTCGGTGCCGCACTGTGCGGTCATGGCGCTGCTCTGGCCTTTGTCGTGGGGAGGGTGTCTGTTGTCCATCTGGCTAGCGTACCGGACCGCCGAGTTCATTTACGTGCACGTCTTTCGCATTACTCATGAGGAGTTTCGCGATCTTCTGTCCGCCCTGTTACATTCGATCGAACTCCTTTTGCTGATCCCCCTCCCCGGCATCGTCGGCATCGTCGCCTATCGCAATCTCCGCCTCTACGTCAATCCGATTGCTAAACAACGGCCGTCGATCGAGACGGAATTCGAAATGGCGAAGCGGTTGGTGCTCGGCACGCTGGTCTCGGTCGCCGGCACGCGGATGCTTATCCAACTGCTCGAAGGAAAGACGGAACTGAATCTGTACATCAGCGGCGGCCTCTTGATCGTATCGCTGACGTTCTATACGGTGTCCGCACTCGGAAAGGGATGGAGAGGTCGTTAAGGTGACGGATCTTAAAAGGAGGATACAGCACGATGTACAGGCGTCGATACTAGACGATCGCCCGAACTCGGGAACAACTGTCTCGATGATGTCAAATTGTCTCAGTCGAGATTAAATAACTGCGAAGATTTTCAGGCTTCTTTCAAGGCATTTCGCTTGCACCGTCTTTATGAGACAACTCCATCGCACAACTTGAGGCTGGCGAAATAGATGCATCTCGAAGACTATGCCTTCATCGGCGATACGCATACGGGAGCGTTAGTAGGCCGTAACGGATCCATTGATTGGTTATGCCTGCCGCGCTTCGATTCCAACGCCTGTTTTGCATCCTTACTCGGCAATGAACAAAACGGACGTTGGATTATCGCGCCTGTCGATCAAGAGCATCGTGTTACGCGACGTTACAGGCCTGACACCCTCATACTGGAGACGGACTTCACGACGAAGGATGGAACCGTGCGGGTCGTCGACTGTATGCCGATTCGGCAAGACTATCCGACGGTCGCGCGTCTTGTGACGGGTCTTCATGGCTCCGTTCGCATGCATATGCAGTTGATTCTTCGTTTTGACTATGGTTCCGTCGTCCCATGGGTCACGAGGCATGCCGACGGCCTCCATGCGGTTGCCGGACCGGATAGCGTATACATCTCCACCGGCGCGCCGACTCATGGGAAGCAATCGACGAGGGTGTCGGATTTCATCGTTCACGCAAACCAACAGATCTCCTTCACATTGATATGGCACCCCTCGCAGAAACCGGTGCCTTCCGCGCCGGACGCGGCTAAAGCGATTGAAGAAACCGCGCAATGGTGGCAACAGTGGGCCTCTCGATGCCACCCCGAAAAGGAACACCGAGAAGCGGTGATTCGATCGCTTATTACGCTCAAAGCTTTGATCTACGCTCCGACCGGCGGAATTGTGGCGGCACCCACCACATCCCTCCCCGAATGTCTCGGAGGCGTCCGAAACTGGGACTATCGCTTTTGTTGGATCCGCGACGCCACCTATACTCTTTACGCCTTGCTGATCGCCGGCTACAAAGAGGAGGCATCGAACTGGAGAGATTGGCTCATTCGAACGATCGCCGGCGATCCGAGCCAACTGCAAATCATGTATGGAATTGCAGGGGAACGGCGACTGACCGAACTGGAACTCCCTTGGCTGTCGGGCTATGAGGGATCGTCACCGGTCCGTACGGGCAACGCGGCTTGGCACCAGCTTCAACTGGACGTCTTCGGCGAAGTCATGGACACGCTCCATCAGGCACGCCGGACCGGCATGGAAACCAACGAACGTGGCTGGGCCATCCAGACCACCATGATGGAATACCTGGAATCCAAATGGAAGGAGCCCGACGAAGGCATCTGGGAAATCCGCGGCCCTCGCCGGCATTTCACCCATTCAAAAGTCATGGCCTGGGTGGCGATGGATCGTATGGTCAAGGACATCGAGGCATTTCATCTTCCGGGCGACGCCGCTCGTTGGAAACAGGTACGAGAGCAGATTCATCAGGAAGTATGCGACAAGGGATTTGATCACTCACGGAACACGTTCACGCAATACTACGGTTCGCGGCAACTTGACGCCGGAGCGCTGATGATCCCGTTGGTGGGTTTCCTCCCTCCTCACGATCCACGTGTCCAAGGGACAGTGATGGCGATCGAGAAGGAATTGTGCCGCGATGGGTTGATCCTGCGTTATTCACACGAGGGCTCTCAAGATGTCGATGGGCTGCCGTCCGGCGAAGGCACGTTCCTCGCCTGCTCATTTTGGTTGGCCGACACGTATGTGCTTCAGGGCCGTCACAGCGAAGCAGAGCAACTGTTTCAGCGACTCCTGGGACTTCGGAACGATCTCGGACTTCTATCCGAAGAATACGATACAGAGGCGAAACGGTTGGTGGGAAACTTTCCACAAGCCCTCTCCCATCTGTCGTTGGTCAATACGGCCTATACCCTTTCAAATGCAGCCGGACCGTCACAACATCGGCAGAGCACCGAGTAGTAGGAACCACCGTCTCCATCAGGGAGCCATATCTTAAACGGTGAGATGAGGCCCCCCAGTCGCCGGAACGGTCGGCGGACAGTAGGCTGTTCGATAAGGAATACCTCACGTGGATCCAAACGCGACTGAACTTGGTTTCCCCATTTGGCTGAGGATTAACCACTTTATCAATCTCTTCTGCATCTTCTTTCTCATACGAAGCGGTCTTCAGATTCTAGCCGATCATCCAAAACTCTACTGGAACGATCACTGCCGACCGGGAAACGAATGGGTGAAATTCGGGAAGAAAAAAATGCCGACGAATCGGTTATTCACCTCACTGGACGAGGCGGAGGACGTTTCTCCTGTCTTCGCTATTCCGGGAGGACACCACAATCTGGGAGCCGGTCGTAATTGGCACTTTTTGATCATACCGATGTGGATTGTGAACGGCCTCTGCTATGTTGGCTTGCTGTTCGCTACCGGACAATGGCGGCGGCTCATTCCCACCAGCTGGTCGATTTTCCCCGAGGCGTGGAACAGCATCCTTTCATACGCGAGCCTCAGTGTGCCACCGGAATCTTCATTTCATCCGTATGATCCACTTCAGCAGCTCGTGTACGCCGGCGTGGTGTTTCTTCTCGGTCCGTTGATGATTGCGACAGGGCTCGCGCAGTCGCCTGCATTGATTGCCCGATATCCATGGTACGTCTCTTTTTTCGGCGGACGGCAGGGCGCACGAAGTATCCATTTTATCGGCCTGATGCTTTTGATTCTGTACGTGCTGACACATCTCACCTTGGTTGTCCTCGTCCACTTCCCGCAGAACGTTGACCATATGTTGGTCATGTTCGGTCCTGGTGACGCCTCCTCGGTCTTGACCTTTGTCGCCGCTTCCTCGGCACTCCTCGCTGTGATCGGATTTCACATCGTCGCGACACTGTACACGCGCCGCCACCAGCGCAGTTTTCAAGAACATGCCGCGAAAGTCGTCGAGCCGCTCATGCGTTTCTTCTTCGGCAAGCTGACGTCTCGCCAGCATTTCGACGGATGGGACGTGACCGCCATGCACCATGTCAACGGCTATCCTCCCGAGAACGGCGACTATCGTCGCATGGCGGAAAACGGATTTCACGACTGGCGCTTGCGCATCGCCGGGCTCGTCGAACGGCCGCTGGAACTCTCGTTGAGCGATCTCCAGCGGATGCCGAAGCGCGAGCAAACGGTCAGACACAACTGCATTCAAGGATGGACCGGCATCGCGACCTGGGCAGGCGTAGAGGTCCGCGAGGTCTTGCAGCGTTGTCGTCCCAAGCCGGAGGCAAGGTGGATCGTGTTCCATGCGTTCGTCCAGGAAGAATATGCGCCCGACCATTACTATGAAGTTCTGAGATTGGACGAGGTGCAGGATCCGCAAACAATTCTGGCGTATGAGATGAACGGACATCCGTTACCCTACGAACACGGCGCGCCTTGCCGTCTACGGGTAGAGACGAAGGTCGGATACAAAATGGTGAAGTATCTGACGCACATCGATCTGGTGGCCTCATTGGACCAGGTTGGATTCGGCTATGGAGGATACCGCGAGGACCATCAGTTTTATGAGAAGGTGGCATCGATTTAATGGCAACGTCGTTCTTCCACGAAGAAACTCTTCCCACCGACGACCACACCGCCATGAAGCTGGTGCGTTATTACTACGACGACATCTCGGCGGAGGTTCTGACGCGGTCGTTTCATCTTTTTCCTGCGACGGCAGAAAGACAATTTCTTGAGAATGACCGCATTCCGCTCGCCGACCTCCGCGCGGACCTGAAGGTCGTGTTGACCCGGTTTCTTTACCATCGCAACGACAAGAAGTGAGTGTGCCTCATGACGGTCTTTCTTCTCATCTTGGTCATCATTCCGATTTTCTGGCTGCTGGGCTTGCTCTATTATCTGCTTTCCTGGATTGATGTAGACAAAGATCGGGCATACGTTTCCAAGTAATCCCTCTTCTCAAAGAAATCACCCACATCTTTTCTCCAGGGATGCTTCAATGTTTCCTCACTGAGCGCACGTCCAATGTACCCAGGAAGTGGCCCTCGATCGTGACCTCGTCACCGTCTTTGAGCATGATGGTTCCCATTTGGCAAATGGTCGCATAGCTGGCATCGATAATCCCGGTGCCATCCTCGATGGAGAATATCTGAATACACTTTTCCAGCTTGGTATTGTGGCCGATAAAGTGATTCATGCGGTAGTTCTTCACCCTACCCTCCACCTGGACGACTTTCATCTTATACGCCTCCGGATACGCGAACAGGGAATTGATTGTAACCGGCTCAGCCGCCAGACCGGCAGACGCACACAGCACAAGGATCAGCATCGTCAGGCACACCGTTCTTATTCTCTGCATCATCGCAGTGCCTCCTATTGAAACATAAGTCTGCATTGAGAATGCTACGGAACTTGACGCAAGACTTGGCCGGTTGCCGCACTGTAAGCTTCCGAGAATGTATGCACTTCGATCACCTGGATGGATTTCTCAGCGCCGGTAAAGTTGAGATGACTGTTGTCCAATGCATCGGGCACGATCATCGTGGTCTTTCTGAGATCCCGACAGGCGCTCATCTTATCCACGAGTCGCCCCACCGCTTGGATCTCAGCGTCCGGCTCAATCGTCCCCGACATACAGACATCTAGGCGGATCGGATCGCCGAGCAGTGCTGCAGCAATGCCCACGGCAAAGATCCCGCCCGCACTCGGTCCATCCAGCCGAGCAGGTACCAGAATGCGCACACTTAAGTATCGTGGATCATATCCCACCGCTTTTGTAGCGACCATGACAGCCGTATGAAATGAATAGGCGGATACGGGCATGAGGTTTGAATCGCCCAGAATCTCCGGTCCCTTGCCATCAGCCTTGTACCCGATCGTCAGTTGCGCCACAAATCCACCCCATGAACCGGTAATAGAACCCGCATTATCTTGCCCAACGCTCAAAAGGGGCACTGTCAAAGAGACTTCTGGAAACGGCACCGGTGGTCGGCTATATGACTTCGAAGGATTGCTGGGATAGTTGGTGCTGGACACCGGTGGAGGAATAATGGCCGGTCTCGGAGAACGAGATGCTGGAGAGCTTTCCAGCGGAGAATAGGTCTTCGGCTCGCCCATCAACTTGCAGCCTGGTAACCCGCGGTCGGTATACAGATCCGACTGTCCTTGGCGAGGACAGATCCACGTTTCTGCACATGCCGAATTTATGGAAAAGCCGCTTTGGATGACGCTGATCAGAAAAGTCAGCGCAACAAGGCGCCGCCACTGTCGATGTATTGGTAAGGCTTCGACCACCTATGCCATTGCCTCCGGTGAATACCGCATGTGAAGCCTATCGCTCGAAACGGGGTTCGTCAAAAGAAGTGGAGAGTACAAGGGGATTGGATTGCTACCCCGGCAAAGCTTGATACCAGCCGTTGGCCTGAACGAGGGTAATCTTACTGTCGAACAGCCGGCTGACCTGATCGTCAGTCAACAGAGTTGATTTGAAGCCGTCTGCAACAATCTTCCCGTCTTTCAGGAAAATGACGCGATCGATCTCCGGCGGAATTTCATGCAGATGGTGCGTCACGAGCAGAACGGTCTTTCCTTTCGCGATTTGAGCGCGCAGCAGATCGAGATACTGAAA
>JAICUC010000323.1 GCA_025936075.1 Nitrospira sp.
AAGATCGAAGATGAGTGTGACGGCGCATTACTGATTCAGGCGGGCCGTCAGGTCGTGAACCAGCAGCGCGAATTGCTCGATCGTTTTTTCCACGGCACGAAACCTCCGGAGGCATTACGCCATGACACATCGTCGGGCTAAGGAAAACCCCGTCACAGACGTTCCGGTCCCACATTCCCATCCCGCAGCGGTATCGGTCTCCAACGACCACCTTCACCTTTCCGACGTGCTGGCGGAGGAATATAAGGCCCTCTACGGGCCGCTTTCTCCTGGCACCGTGGCCCGCCTCAAAGACACGAAGATGTTGCAGAACGGCCGGACGGACGACTCCGCTCTGTGCAAGATCATCTATGATGAGCTGCATCAGCATCCGGATGACAGGAGCGCCCTGTGTTTTTCAGGGGGAGGCATTCGGAGCGCGACGTTCAATCTCGGTGTCATACAGGCGCTTGCCAAGCTCAATCTCCTGGACAAGTTTGATTATCTTTCGACGGTCTCAGGCGGAGGATATATTGGAGCGTGGCTTACCGCATGGATTCATCGGTCAAAAATAGCCGGCGGGTCCGGCATTACCGACGTACAGAATGCGCTCAATGGGACAGCCTCCGATGCTCATGCCTCGTCCCCGTACCGAGAAGCAAGCGCTCTGACATGGTTGCGGGACTACAGCAACTATCTCACGCCTACAATCGGACTCTTTTCCGCAGATTCCTGGACGATGTACGGCATCACCCTGCGCAATCTTCTTTTGAACTGGCTCGTGCTGATTCCGCTGATTGTGGCAAGTTGCATGATTCCTCGTCTGCAGATTGCGGTGATCAGTCATTCTCCGGAATTCTTCTCATCAAGTCTGCTGCTGTGGGCCGGCTTGACCCTGGCTATTCCGTCGCTGATGTATCTTCACCTCTACCGTCCGAGCTTGAAACGCTTCCGAGGTAGCGACCGGCCGGTGCCCGTCCCTGATGGTTTCGCGGATTCCTCACCGGATTTTGGACGCCAAGGCTGGTTTATTGTATTTTCACTGGCGCCGCTCGTTTTCACTGCCTATTGTCTGACGACAGCCTGGGCATGGTATTGCAATGCATCGGGAACGCTGTCGGCAATCACGTTCTTTGGCTGGACAATCGGAGAAACGTTTGCCGCGACCGGAGCCGTCATTCATCTGGCGAGCTGGATATCCGCTGTGCTTTGGACGCTCGGGATTGCCGTCATCCGCGGGAAAGGCTATGACTTTCTAAGGTCCGCCGGATGGAAAGTGATCGAAGGTGCGCTCGTCGCCGTATCCGGGGCAATCGGAGGATTCGCCATCTGGGTCATCCTCGCTCAGACTCCCCCCGCCTCGATCCCCTTGGGACTTATTCCTCTGGATCCCTCCAGTATGTTGGTCAAAGACTACGCCGAATGGTATGCCGCCTTTGCGGTCCCTGGATTTTTGGGGCTGTTTCTCCTCATCGCCACTCTGTTCATCGGTCTCAGCGCAAGATTCACCGATGATGAAGAACAGGAGTTTTGGGGACGGACGGGATCGTGGGTGTTGAATGCCGGTGTGACCATTGGCGCAGTCGGAGCCACGATTATCTTTGGGCCGGGATTGCTGGCCAAGGCGGGTCTATGGACATCGGCATCGATCGGCGGAGTGGCCGGCATTGTATCATTGGTCGGAGGATTCAGCGCCAAGACTCTGTTGGCCCCTTCCAAAATGACGGAACGAGTTTCGTGGTGGACGGAGTACGGGGTGAGAGTCGCGACGCCGTTGTTTGTCGTTCTTCTCATCGTGGGCTTGGCGCTGGGCACGAGCGCGCTCGTCAAAGGCTGGTCGGGTCTCCTGGGTGTCGAGACCGCCGGATGGGCGAAAGCCGGCTTGCTGATGCCGGAGCCGTACACGACACCGTGGATCCACTCGCTCGCTCTTCACAATGCTGAGTTTCATCACCTTCTGGGCTTGTGGGGGCTGCTATGGATCATCGGCTTGGCGATGGGCTGGTGCATCAACGTGAATAAGTTTTCGTTGCATGGCTTCTACCGAAACCGCTTGATACGTGCCTATCTCGGAGCGTCTCGAGCATTAACGGATCATGACGTGCGCCGACCCAATCCGCTGACGGGGTTCGACCAAAAAGACAACATCTACATGTCTGAACTCGCGGGTTATGGTGCTGATTCTGCCGACCGAAACTCGATGAGGGTCCAGCGCCCCTTGCACATCGTCAACATCGCCCTCAATCTCGTTCGCTCGGAACGACTGGCATGGCAGCAGCGGAAGGCGCAATCGTTCACGGTTTCGCCGCTGCACTGCGGCAGTTGGCAAGACATTGGGTATCGGCGCGCTCATGAGTATGGATACAATTCGAGCGTCAACCGCGCCATCAGCCTTGGCACCGCTATGGCCGCATCCGGCGCCGCGGCAAGTCCCAATATGGGATATCACTCGTCGCCGGCCGTGACCTTTCTGCTGGCGTTGTTCAATATTCGCCTGGGGTGGTGGCTCGGCAATCCCGGCAAGGCCGGAGGAAGCTCGTTTCTTGGAGGGGTAGGGCGTCGGTTGAATCTCTGGCCCTCATACCATCGATCACAGCCGGCCTTTTCTATCGGGCCCTTGGTGGCGGAGCTGTTCGGTTTCACTGATGCGAGCCGGCGCTATGTGTATTTGTCGGACGGCGGGCACTTTGAGAACCTTGCATTGTACGAGATGGTGCTACGCCGCTGTCACCACATCGTGGTCATCGATGTCGGGTGCGATCCAGACCTGTCGTTTCAGGACCTGGGGAATGCAATCCGCAAGATTCGAATCGATCAAGGTGTGGATATTGAAATCAATACCGGCATGATCAAGCCGCAGTGCGATTCTCACTATTCACGTTGGCATCATGCAATCGGTTCGATCAGGTACGATAAAGTTGATCCGGGAGCGCCCATGGGCACTCTTCTCTATCTGAAGCCCTCGCTGACGGGGGAGGAACCCTCGGACGTCCAAGACTATGCGGCCCACCACAAGGCCTTCCCCCATGAACCCACGTCTGATCAATTCTTTGATGAGTCTCAGTTTGAATCCTATCGCCGCCTCGGCGAACACATTGCGGATAAGGTTTTCAGTGTCGGTCTTCAGAACGGAGCCACGCAGTCGGATCAGCCGCCGCTGAGTGAGGTCATCAGACGATTGCAACAACACTGGATCTCCGTCCGTCCGGGCGTCCAAGGCTCCTCCCTTCGCGGGACCCAAGCGTTTATGGACCTCGAAAAGCAGCTCCGTGGGGACCCAGGGCTTGCGCGCTATGACACCTAGGTCGGACGGAGCGGCACCCATTGGGCCCCGTCATCGGCGCGGCGATTGATCCGTTTTTACGAGCGGCTCAAGTCCCGCTGGATTCCAGAGAAGAGGTCTACGGGGAAAAAGAAGGCTTTCCGGTTTCGGCTCAGTCTCCGTCTTTCACGGAAATGACGATTGCCGGAACGTCTTGTGACGATATCTATTCCTTGGCCTTGATTCAGGTTCAGCACCCAATTCTCAATACTAATCCTGGGGCTCCCAAAGTAATGACCGATGTGTTTGGTCTGACGTCCATCCAGCCTAGCGTGAGAGCGAGCCGACTCATCACTTCATCTTGAGCCCGTCGAAGGGCGGCATTTCCTCCTCTTTCGGGGGCGTGGTTTCTTCCGGAGAAAACGGGTATTCTTCTGCGCCAACGTGCGCGGTGAGCGAGGTGTTCACAGGTGATGGATCTCGATAAGAAATCCCTGAGCGAACGCGACATCTGCACCAAATTCATCACGCCAGCGGTGAAACGGGCAGGGTGGGATGAGCTGACTCAGATTCGTGAGGAAGTCGGGTTTACCAAAGGGCGGATCATCGTCCGGGACAAGCTCGTGACTCGTGGGAAGGCCAAACGCGCCGACTCTATCCTCTACTACAAGCCGAATATCCCCATTGCGCTCATTGAGGCGAAAGACAACAGCCATAGCGTCGGCGGCGGCATGCAGCAGGCGCTGGAATATGCCGCGACCCTGGATATCCCCTTCGTCTTTTCATCCAACGGCGACGCGTTTCTCTTTCACGATCGCACCGGCACGGGTCGCAAGCTCGAAACGGAGTTGCCCCTCGATGTCTTCCCGACACC
>JAICUC010000055.1 GCA_025936075.1 Nitrospira sp.
AAGACGTCGTCCAAGCACACGACTCATTTATGAGCCGCCAGATTCGGCGCAACGGCATCTCGCTGTTTCACGGACGGGCGCGCTTCCTGAGTGAGCACACGATCGAGATGCAAACCGTGGATGGTGTACAACAACAATTCACCGCCGATACCATCGTGGTCGCCACGGGCTCGCGCCCGCGCAACCCCGAGCAGATTCCGGTCGACCATGAGCACATCCTTGACAGCGACTCGCTTCTTTCCATGATGTACTTGCCACAGTCGCTGGCCGTGGTGGGAGGTGGTGTGATCGGCTGCGAGTATGCTTCCATCTTTGCGCTACTGGGAGTAGAAGTCACCCTGATCGACCGCGCTCCCTATCCGCTTCAATTTATGGACCGAGAGCTGGTCGAACAGTTCATCAAAAGCTTTGAACAGCAGGGCGGGCGTTACCTCGGCGGACAGCATATTGAGAAGGTGCGATGGAACGAGATTGCACACGTCGCCACGGAACTGAGCGATGGAACAACCATCAATACTGAAAAGATGCTGGTCGCCTTAGGGCGGCAGGCCAACGTCGAAGACCTGAATCTCTCCGCAGCGGGGATCATCGTTTCCGATAAAGGCGTGATTCCTGTGAATCAATACTGCCAGACGAACGTTCCCCACATTTATGCCGTCGGTGATATGGTCGGTGCGCCGGCATTGGCGTCCAAAGCCATGGAGCACGGACGACGCGCCGTCCGCCACGCCCTCAACCTCCCCATCGGTGATGCAGCCTCGACCATTCCTTTAGGCATCTATACGATCCCGGAAATGGCCAGTATCGGCCTTGATGAGGTGGCTGCCCGGGAACGCTATCGAGATCCGTTGATCGGACGGGCGAAGTTTGAGGAAATCGCCCGCGCCCAGATATCGGGTGCCGGCCACGGCCTCCTCAAGATGGTAGCTGATCCAGCCGGTGAGCGGTTACTCGGGATACAAGTCGTCGGAGATTCCGCCACGGAACTGGTGCATCTAGGACAATTGGCTCTTCAAAACGGCACAACGATCGAATCGTTTATCGACAATGTCTTCAACTTTCCGACTTATGCCGAAGCGTATCGAATTGCCGCGCTCGACATCTTGGGACAGGTGGCAAAACGTCGAACAGCCAAAGCCGCGTAGAGGTTCGATCAGATGCGTAACCGCTTACAGGTTGAATTCGCAGAGCTGAATGAGCTTCGAAATCGGACAGCACATTGCAAGACCGTGCGTTGCTAGCCCTTTATATTGCCGATCGGTCGGAGTTCCGCCACTGTTTTGGTGATTCCCGCACGATCGACTGTTTCAACGACCTCGGAGATATTCTTGTAAGCGAAACCTGCCTCCTCTGCCAGACCTGACATAGAAACGGCCTTCACAATGATCCCTCGCTGTTTCATTTGCTTCTGTATCTGTTCACCACGAACAGCCTTCTTTGCCTGAGCCCTCGACATCGTTCGCCCCGACCCATGCATCGTCGAAGCAAACGTATTCTCCATCGCTCCTTCCGTCCCCGCCAATAAATAGGATCCGGTTTCCATTGAACCGCCGCAAATCACCGGTTGACCCGTCATACGATACCGTGGCGGGAGATCGGGGCTTCCGGGGCCCAATGCTCTCGTTGAACCTTTCCGATGGACCACCAATTCCCCTTCCGGATACCGCTCCACTTTGGCGATATTGTGCGCCACATCATAGACCAGCTCCATACCCATCTCTTCTGCTGATCGACCGAATACAGCAGCGAAGGATTCGCGGATCTGATGAGTAATCACTTGGCGATTGGCGAAAGCGGTATTGGCCGCACAATTCATCGCCGAGAAATAATCCTGCCCTTCGATTGATGTAAACGGGGCACAGGCTAATTGCTGATCCTTCACGGAAATCCCATATCGCCGCATTGCTCGTTCGAATACCTTGAGATAGTCGCTCGCGACCTGGTGGCCGAACCCACGGGACCCGCAGTGAACCATGATCACAATCTGATCGTGGCCGGTGATTCCCCAAGCTGAAGCAGTCTCTTTGTCACATACCCGATCACTGGCTACGACCTGTACCTCGAGATAGTGGTTACCAGACCCCAAGGTCCCCAACTGATTGATTCCCCGACTGACTGCCTGGTCGCTGACTTTTGAGGGGTCGGCGCCGGTTATGCATCCTCCTTCTTCAATTGCCTCCAGATCACGATGCCAACCGAATCCCTGCTCAATACACCATCGAGCCCCGTTGGTCATCACCTGTTCAAACGAGGAACGATTCAAATGTACAAACCCGCTTGCACCCACTCCAGCCGGCACCCGGCGAAATAACTCCATCATCAATCGATCAAGATGTGGCTGCACCTCTTCCCGTGTGAGACCTGTTCTGATGAGGCGCATGCCACAATTGACATCATAGCCGACACCTCCAGGCGAAATGATTCCTGATCGGACATCAAATGCGGCGATACCTCCAATGGGAAAACCATAGCCCCAATGGCCATCCGGCATGCAGAGCGCATATCGTCTAATTCCAGGAAGACACGCGACGTTTGTAACCTGCTCGAATACTCCAGCATCCATTGATTGAAGAATAGCCGGAGTGGCATAAATTCGCGCAGGTACGAGCATGCCTTCTTTCTCACTCGGAGAAATTTCCCACACTTCGTCGGTGATCCGAGCGACCCGCATATTCGTATTGAGTTTCATTCTGCTCTAGCTAAGCCTCTCTTCATGATGTACCCAACAGCTACCACTCTCATACAAGATATGATCCGCAGGTTTCTGGTCATAGCGGCTCGCCATTTCCTATATGAAACAGGATGGGAAATGATTATAGGCATTACCAAAATGACTTTCTATCGCTCCACATAGAGTACCCCCTTCAAATCGGTTTCAACAGTTGAGGAATAACATTCACAACCCATTGATTTCCGTTCTATTTTTCTATCTTCCAACGTCTTTCCAGTGACAGCCGACACCACTCCGTTCAATGTCATGGCTCCCACTTCATAATTAATCCCATTAGTAATTAGATTGGCATGTTTCATAAAAGACGTCCGCACCACCAATTGGCATACAAATCCTGATTCGTGCTGTCGCCATCGTACGATCAACTTTCTGCTCCCCTGCGATCATCCATTGGCCTTTTCCTAGTCTGTCGCAACAGGGAGCCGCGAATTGCCCCCCGCATCGATAGCCTTATCGACCTGGCTCACCAAGGATTTGTCAGACCAACCGCCGCCGAAGGCGCGGTAAATTGAGACCAAGGATACGCGCACCGTGGTCTCGGCCTGGGTGCGCTCGTCGCTGGTTGAAAGCCTTGTCCGCTGAGCATCAAGGACCGACAGGAAGTCCGCAGCCCCGCGTTGATAGAAAGCCTGGGCAATGGTGTGGGATCGCTCCGCTGCCGTTTCAGCCCGGACCAATTGATCGCGGCGCTCGAGGGCCGCGGTATGAGCGACGTAGGCGTTTTCCGTGTCCTCCAAGGCGAGAAGAAAGGTCTTCTCGTAGTTCGCCGCGACGTGATCGAGCCGAGCATCCGCCGCAGTGATATGGGCTTTGATGCGACCGGCATTGAATATCGGCATCGTGAGCCCGGAACCGAGCGCATATACCCCTTCTGCCAGACCCGGAAATCCGCCGACCGCCAGTGCGCCGGCCCCGCCGCTCGCCGATAGGACGAGTCTCGGAAACAAATCCGCTCGCGCCGCACCGAGGCTGGCGGCGGCCGAACTGACTTCGGTGTATGCAAGCCGCAGATCCGGTCTCTGCTCCAGCACACTCGACGGTAGAAGCTTGGGGATGCTCGGCAGGATGACAGGCAGTGGCATGGAATGAGTTAATCGCTCTTCCAAGCTCGCCGGAGCTTCTCCCACCAGTACACTGAGTCGATGGATCAAGTTTTTCGCCGTGCTTGTCAGGACCGGTAGTGTACCCATCGTATTATGTAACAGCGTATCTTGACGGGCCACATCCATGTCATTAACCACGCCGGCTTTATAGAACGCTTGCACGGCTCTCAAGCGTTCGCGCTGAACATCAATGTTCTCCAGTAAGATATCGATACGTCGTTGTATCCCGCGCAGCTCCAGATAATTCGTCGCTACCTGAGCCAATAATCCCACTTGGACCGCGCGATGGGCCTCTTCGGTTCCAGCCGACTGCGCGACGGCAGCTTCCGCTTCAAGGTGTCTACCACCGAATAGGTCGATTTCCCATCGGGCCGCCAGTCCGCCCGTGACCACATTGACGGTGGGGACAATCAGCTCGATACCCTGTTTACCCGGCACTCCGACGATTCGGTCTATTCTCTTTTCCCGACCGCCGAAAGAGTACAGATCAACACTAGGGTAAAGCGCCGATTCGGCGACGGTAATCATGGCTTTGGCTTCACGCACGCGTGCCTTGGCGAGTCTAAGATCGTGGTTGGCTGCTAATGCTTGGCCGATCAAGTCATTCAATACGGGATCGCCGAACCCCTTCCACCATTCGCTTAGATCCTTGGACGTCGAGACCGGTTGAGTATCAGGGGCGTTTCGCCAGCGTTCCGGAACGACGAGGGGTATGTGGTCGCTGACGCGCGTCGGCGTACAGCCGTCCAGTCCCGCCAATGCCAGGAACAACACCATCATTGAATGCCAAGCTTTCATGCGACACCTCCCGGAACAGCAACCAACTGCTCCTCTGGCGTACCGTTATGCGTTGGATAAAACGGACACGCAGTCTCTTGGCTCTTCGCCTGAGACGTCCGTTCGACCTTGAACCACACGGCATAGAGGGCCGGAAGAAAGAAGATCGTCAGCGCGGTGGCTACCGTCAGCCCGCCCATGATGGCGATCGCCTGGGGCCCGAAGAAATCGTTGCGCGACAGCGGGATCATGGCCAGAATGGCCGCCGCCGCAGTTAGCATGATGGGCCGGAAGCGCCGCACCGTCGATTCGACGATGGCAGACCACGTGTCGAGGCCGGCTTTTTCGTCCTGTTCGATCTGATCGACGAGGATCACCGAATTGCGCATGATCATCCCGGCCAGGGCAATGATGCCGAGCAGAGCCACGAAGCCGAAGGGTGCCCGGAACAGTAGCAGGGCGAATGCCGCGCCGATCACCCCCAAGGGCGCGGTGACGAACACCAGGAAGGTCCGGGACAGGTTCTGCAACTGCACCATCAATAGAACGAGCGTCGCGATCACTACCAGTGGTATCCAAATCAAGATCGACTTCTGGGCGATCCAGGCGTCCTCCTTAGCTGCGCCAGTTTCGATGAAATAGCCGGCCGGCAGTTGTGCTTCGATGGATTTGAGCTGGGGGATGATTTGCGCCGCCACGTCGGGAGCGAGCTTCCCATCCACTACGTCGGCTCGTACCGAGATAGCCGGAAAACGGTTGCGGCGCCAACGCACGCCGTCCTCGAACACGGTTTCAAACTTGACGAATTGGGCCAGCGGTGCCGATCGACCGTTGGCCGTCCGAACCGTGACGTCGGGTAACCCGTCGGCGGCGATCCGCAAGTTGTTTTGCGCTCGCCAAACGATGTCGATGAGCTTGTCGTCCTCACGGAACTGCCCGACGGGGATTCCCGTATAGTGAGATTGCAACGCCTGTGACAGGCTCGACGTCGAGACGCCAAGCGCACGCGCCTTGTCCTGGTCGAGCAGGAGGCGGAACGAGGGAAGGCGCTCATGCCAGTCATCGTTGACATCTACCGTATTGGGGTTGGCGCGCACGACTTCGGCCACGCGGTCCGCGATGTTTCGAAGGACCATGGGATCTTCGCCGAACACCCTGAACACTACCGGATAATCCATCGGCGGTCCGACGTTGAGGCGCATAACACGTCCGCGCACGTCTGGGAAATCCGTGGCGAAGGCCAGTCGAATGCGTTGCATCACCCTTTCGCGTGCGCCGTTGTCTTTGGTCATCACCACAAATTCCGCCAAGTTGGTATTCGCCAGTTGCTGGACGATGAGCAGGAAAAAGCGCGGACTCCCACCTCCGAGATAGGCCGCATAATTCACCACGTCCTCATCCTTGGCGAGTAGCGTCTCCATGCGTTTCGCGGCGGCTTCCGTTTTCGTGAAGGAACTACCCTCCGGCAACCAGAGGTCGATCATGACTTCGGGTCGGTTCGAGAGCGGGAAAAACTGCTCGGGAACTTGACTCAGGGTTGCGACACCGACGCCGAATAACGCCACCGTGGCGATGATGACCGTCTTACGATGCTCAACACACACCTCCACCCAACGTCGCAACCGGTTGTAGAACGGTGTATCAAACAAGTCGTGTCGAAGCGTCCCGGCGTTCGACTGGACCTTGAGCATCAGAAGGCCCAAATAGGGCGTGACGGTCACCGCGCCGATCCACGACAGCAACAACGAAATACCCACCACCTGGAAAATTGCTACCGTGTATTCACCGGCTTGCGACCTCGCCAGGCCTACCGGCAGAAAGCCCGCAATGGTGATCAAGGTTCCCGTTAGCATCGGGAACGCTGTCGCCCGGTAGGCATGAGTCGCGGCGCGCATCCGATCCCAGCCCTCTTCGAGTTTGCGTGCCATCATCTCGATGGCGATCATCGCGTCGTCAACTAAGAGGCCAAGGGCAAGGATCAATGCTCCCAGCGAGATACGATGCATGTCTATCCCCAACAGCAGCATACATAACAACGTACCGGCCAAAACCAAGGGCACCGTGAGCGCGACCACTGAACCGGTGCGAAAGCCGAGGCTCAGGAAGCTGACGAGCAGCACTGCCGCCAAGGCCTCGTAGAAGGTGTGCGTGAATTCGCCAATGGCGGTATGGACCACCCGCGATTGATCCGCGACCCGTTCCACGTCGATGCCGACCGGAAGTCCCTCCTCAATTCGACTCATGGTGACTTCCAACGCCTGTCCCAATTTCAGCACGTCGCCGTTCTTGTTCATCGTGACGCCGAGGCCGATCACCTGTTTACCGTTGAAACGCATCTTGAATTCCGACGGGTCGATGTAGCCCCGAGTGACCTTGGCGAAATCGCTGACGCGCAAGGTTCGGCCCTCGACCCGCACAGGAAGGTTTGCCATGCTCTCCACCGAATCAAAGGAGCCGGTGAGTCGGAGGGGGAGATTGTGCTGTGGAGAAATCACCGTTCCGGCTGGGGCCATGCCGTTCTGTGCCTGTAATGCCCCAGCAACCGCTGAGGCATCCAGTCCCAGTTCGGCCAGCTTTTTGTCGGAAAACTCGACAAAAATCTTTTCGTCCTGGACACCGATGAGATCGACCTTTTCGACATTTTTCACGCGCAGGACTTGCTGACGGGTCGAATCGACGACCTGTTTGAGCTCGGCGTAGCTATAGCCTTCGCCAGAAAAGGCATAGAGAAGGCTGTAGGTATCGCCAAACTCGTCATTGAAAAATGGTCCGACGATGCCGGGTGGCAGCGTCATGCGAATGTCGCCCACCTTCTTGCGCACTTGATACCAGAGGTCTGAAATCTCTTTGGGCGGCGTATCTTCGCGGGGCGTGACAAAAATGACCGATTCGCCGGGTTTCGAGTAACTACGCACGAAATCCAGGTTCGGCAGTTCCTGAATTTTCTTTTCCAGCCGGTCGGTCACCTGCTGTTCCACTTCCAGCGCGGTGGCGCCGGGGTACATGGTTTTGACGACCATGACGCGAAATGTGAATTCCGGGTCTTCCCGCTGTCGCAGCTGGAAATAGGCGAACATCCCACCCAGCAGCACCAGCACCATCACAAAACCCGTGAACGCACGGTGTGTGAGCACCCATTCGGTCAGATTGAAATCTTTCATGGCTGACGCCCTCCATTCATGGCCGACACGATCGTATCCGTCCAGCGCACGGCCTGGCCCTCCGCAAGGCGCTGGACGCCGGCACTGACCAGCAACTGCCCGGATGCGAGTCCCGTTACGGCAATGTGTTCCCCATTCAGAAGTTCCCCGACCTCAACCGGCACGGATCTGACCGTGCTGGTCTGCTCATCCACCAGCCACACATGCGGTTGGCCCGGCTTGTTCTGCGGGGTAAACACGGCGGAGAGCGGAACAGTCATTCGAGAGGACGTGTTCGAAGGAATCCAGACTGTCGCCGTCATGCCCAATTGCGCAGCTTCCCGGTCTTCAAGCAGTGCCGCTTTGACACGATACGTGCGGCTGGCCGGATCAGCTGCCGAGGCAATCTCCCGGATTTGTCCCTTCAGGCGCCTTTCGTGATCGGCCCACAGGGTGATGTTGACTGCCTGCCGGAGTTTTAGCCAAGGCAGGCGATGCTCGGGGACATCGAAATGGATTTCCTTTTCGTCGAGTTGAGCCAGCTTGACGACGGCCTGACCAGCGCTGACGACCTGTCCCCTCTCGACTTCCAGTGCCGTCACCACGCCGTCCCGGTCAGCCGACAACTCGGTGTAGGCCAACTGATTGACCGCCTGGCCCAGTTGAGCTTCGAGTGCCGCCGCCCGTTCTCGCGCGGTAGTGTAGGCGGTTTGGTGGCGATCGAATTCAGGTGGGCTGGTGACCTTTTGCACCAACAGCTCACGGTATCTCGCCACATCGTCTCGTAAGAAATCCCTATTGGCGATCGCGGATGCCAGCTGAGCGTGAAGGTCTTGCATGGCAAGGCGGTAGTCGTTCTGATCCAGCTGTGCCAGGACCTGCCCCTTGCGCACGCGGTCACCGACGTCGACGTGTCGTGACAACACCTTACCGGCCACGCGGAATGACAAGATCGTCTCATAGCGAGCGCGCACATCTCCGGCGAAGCTCATCACACTGTTACCCTGGCCCACGATTCGGGCAACTTTCACCGGCCGGGCAATCTGTCGGGGTTGTTCGTCTGAATGGCTACATCCCAAGGTCGCCATCAACGCCAAAAGGAAGACACCAACGGAGCACATGACAAGATATGTAAGGCTAAGTCGAGTGACTTTCATGATGTTCTCCTTGAGAATTGGTTAGGGACGCGATAGCGCGATGGACTCCATGTAGTTGTATATGCAAATACATCGTCAAAAAAAAGCTCTACGCGGATGGCACGTCCATTCTATTTGCAGCAAGCTTTCGCAAGAGAGTCGCGCCATCTTCCCCAAGAAACTTCTCTGTCCGAGTTTGGGCCTTTCGCCAAGCCGGACCGATTTGGTTCAACAGGTCACGACCTTGAGTCGTTATCTGTACGGGAAGGCCCCGGCCGTCTTCCCCATTCTCAATCTCTTTGATCCAACCATTGGCCAACATGATCCTTAGATTTCGGGTCAGCGTGGACGGGTCAAGGCGCAAACGCTTCCCAATCTCAATACGCCGAATGGGGCCAGCCTTTGCTACAAGAACCAGAAGATTGGTTTGAGTTGCTTTCAGGCCGAATGGACGGAGTTCAGCATCGTAGATACCCGTAAGCACACGATCAAGTTTGCGCACGCGCATCAGCAGGCACTCACACGCGATCTGATCAACAGTACAGTTGCTTTGACTCATTCGCTTATTTGTTTCCGTTGTCGTCATACCATAATGTTGCATATGCAAATACATTAAGTCAAGCGCTCATCAAATGACCAATACAAGACTTGTCTTGTTGGCAAGTCATAAAGGACCTTCCACAGAAAGTTTGATCGAGCTGCCTCATACATCCAACACCACCCTGACAGTCCATTGTCCTTCGCTCTGTAGAAGGCGATAGAGATGCTTGGTAACCCCCTTCACATCAGCTCTCAACATCTGTGTCGATCCATCGACCGCTTCTCCGTATAACAACCCCTCCAGACTCCAGTAACCATCGGACCGGTGAATGAGAGTGACAGGAGCTTTACTGAATACTATTCCTGCCGCATCCTTCCAGTACACCAGATCGGACAGCCAATCGAACAACAGTTCGGCAGGATCCTCATCTGTTCGTTCAATCGTTTGCCGCCAAGTGGACCCCACGGTTATAGGATCGGCCAAGACTTCAATGAGCGCACATGTCGCCCCTTGGAAGAGTTCTTGAAGCGAATCGCCGACCGCGTCAAACGCGAGATCCGCCGTCGCGACATCGTCCAGAAAGTGAAACTCGTGAGACATCCCTGTTTTAAATAGGAAGTACGCAGCACGACGAGTGCACAACTAGGCTGAGAGAGTTGGATGACTGCGTCTAGTCCAGCTCGAAAACCTTGGGGAAGTTTGTGAGATTTCGGCAACCGTCCTTCGTGACGAGCACCATGTCCTCGATTCGGACTGCTCCCAACCCTGGATAATACAGCCCTGGCTCGACAGTGACGACATGCCCTTCTTGAAGAAGTGACCCGGTCCGGCTGATACGCGGCGCTTCGTGGATGTCCAACCCCACACCGTGTCCGGTTCCGTGAAAAAATCCCTGCATGCGCCCGTTCACCAAACCTGTCTTGTATCCGGCCTTTTCAAAACGCGCGCAGATGCCTTGATGGATTTTCATACCGTCGGCGCCGTCTTTGATTTTCCCGATGGCATCTTCTTGGGCATCCTTGACGATGCCATACAACCGCTTGAGTTCCGAACTCGCCGTCCCGCGTATCACTGTACGCGACATATCGGCAAAATAACGGCTCGTCGCTGAACGAGGGAACACATCGAAGATAATACTGCGATGAGCCGGCAACGGTCCGCTCCCCTCATTGTGGGGATCACAGGCCTGCTCCCCGCCTGCCACGATCGTATGCTGAGCCACACAGTTCCGCTCCATGAGTTTCACATTGATCAACTGCTTGACCCGCTCAGATGTCAACGCCGCCCCGTCACACCATAGCTCTCCGCCCCGGATAATCGCCTGTCGCAACAGATCATGCGCCAAGGCCACGGCCTCTTCGGTGGCTCGCTGGGACAGCTCGATAGATCGGACTTCTTCCGCGCTTTTCACGACACGTTGCTCATAGAACGGATCGCGCTTCGGTTTGAGACCGTATCCCAGTTCCTGTAATCGCATGGCGTAGATGAAAGGAAAATTAGCGGGAACCAGCAGACGTCTGATTTTGGACTCTTTCAAGACGACGTGCACGATATCGATCGTCGTTGGGCTCTTCATTCCCTGTTTCTTCGCCTTCTGTTCGATTTCAGAGTAGGAGAGCACTCGATCCACGGAGGCTTGGGTCCTGGCACGATCCATTTCCAGGTCGCTCATGACCATTAACCGCTCACCTTTGATTTCGAAGTAGATGAACGGATCCGGCGCGATGAAGCGCGTCGCATAGTATAGATTCGAGTCCTGCTCGCTGGCGGCGATGAACAGTGTGGCCGCTTCCGGCTGAGATATCGCAGTGCGTTTCATGAATTTACCGGGAATCAGGACTGAATGGAATCCTTCGAGGTGTCCGAAGTCGACATTCACATGATGCTAGCATGGGCATGGGGGGTGGTCAAGAATCAGACCGGTCACGGCACAGCAGGAGCCGGCGAGGAAGTCTTATCTTTGGGGCGCACTTCTGATTCTTCATCCGGTGTCACCAAATCTATCGGTAGCGTCAGGGTATTCGTTAAGACATCAACCGCCAGCTGGGCTAACCCTGATAGTCCGGACGCGAAAGACTTCACCGGTAGATAGGTCACTTCCGGATCCTCCACCGCTCCCTTCATAGAAAACATCGCCGTGGCGATCCCCTTGCGGTCGCCCGCAACGATTCGCCCAAAAAGTGGAATGGCCTTGAGAAATTGCGAGTATGATCCGAACGGACTGACGGCGACGGCAAGATCCAGCTGGTCTGTCGGCAAGTCGTAATTCCCCGCAGCCGTAATCTTTAGAATGGGACTGTCGATGATCAGATTTTCCGTCTGAAACATCCCATCTTGAATCGCAATGGTCGCGGAAATTCTGTTGTATGGCAATCCCTCCTTTTCAAGATCGACCTTTCCCTGCAACACGGCCGGAAGATTCAGCAAACTAATGATTTTCCATACGGCCTGCTCGTTCGATTTTAGGATGCGACCGTTTTCCAGCAATAACTCGACTCTTCCGTTTAACGACGGGTACACCCCATGGGGATTGCGACCATGACCTCGAAGAACGCCGCTGAAACGAACTTCCCCTGATACGCCATGGACGTGAGCCTTGGTCAGTTTCAACAGGTCTTCGAACTCTACTCCGGTTGCCCTAAATGAAAGATCAAGATCGGCCGGTGCCTTCGGAGGAAGTTGCACCACCAGCCGTCCGGCCACGTGCCCATGAGTTGACTCGCCGGAAAGACGATCAATATCAAGCACCCCATCCTGAATATTGATTCGAGCTGCAAGCGAGCCGAATTTCAGATGCTTGTAGTGCCCGCGCACAATGGCCGCCGACATGGTGACTTGGCTGGTCGCTGCCAAGGTTTCGAGAAACTCTCGTATAGGTGTCCGTTCACCTTTCGGAATGATAAGACTCATATCAAGTTGGTTGGATTCGATCTTGCCGGTGATCGTGGGCTTCGCCGCCCAATTTCGAACCTTGGCCTCTATGGCGATATCACTCCCTTGTACCTTAAACGAGAGCCGCTTGAGTTCGACCTCGTTGCGGGCAACCTTTACGCGGGCATAGAGATCCTGTATGTGCCCATCAATCCCTTTCGCCTGCATCAGCCCGTTCGTCAGTCCCATCCATCCGGCCATCCGCCAGGTCTTCCAATCCGGCTCTTTCCCTTTGACATCAAGCGAAACCTCGATATTGCCCGCTTCAAGCCCACCTTTATATATCCATTCCGGAAGGCTGGATACCGATAACGTACCGGTCGCTATTGCCATATCGATCATAAAGCCATTACCGAACTGCATCGTTCCTTTGGCCGGAATGTTCAAAGATGGCAGGACCAGCTCTATTCGGTGCAACTTGACGCTGGTAGACTGTGGCAGAATACCCTCAAATTCGACAGTGGCGTGAGGACCGACGGGTTTTGCAATCACCCCCAGCGATATCTTTGCGTCGTCCAACGCAACAGACCCTCGGATATGAGGTCTGGCCGTCGAACCAGAGAATACAACCATCGAGCTGAGCGTACCCTCGAACGCGCTGTGTTCGATCGCCGTGGAACGAAACAACCTCACCAACTGCGCCGCATCACCGCGCGTGCGAATCACAAAGTCTTGAAACTGATTCGTCCCTCCGCCGGTGATCGTCCCCTGGACTTGGACAGCGATTCCACCGAGCTGCCCGGTGACTTGATCAAACTGTGTGGACCCGTCGGCCAAGACAAACCTTCCCTGCATCCCGGTCAAACGCTCCGGTAAATTCACATGGGTCAGACTGACTTGGCGAGCCGTAATTTCCCCACCGGCAAATGTAATCCCCCCGGATTGTTTCAATGGTCCCGCAAGGCGAAACGTCGACTGTGCCGTACCCTCTGCGTCGCGGATACCGGCCAACAACTGCACCACTCGCTCCACTTTCACCGTCCTCGCCAGAAACTCAACGAGGTGCGTTGCCGCCATTTCGCCCGTGATTTCCAGTTCCAACCATGGATCCGCCTCGACAAACGACACCTCCGCTTTTCCACCGATGATCTGCATCGCCCCATACATTCCGGTTACCTTGGCGATACGGATACGTCCCGTCTCAACCACCATCACTGCAGCGATGTTTTTTGCGGCTATACGATCACTGCCGATCAAGCCCCGACCTTCGCTGATGTGAAACTCCCCGATCGTCGAGAGCTGAGGACCCGTCGTCGCGGTCCCGGTAAGCGTCGCATTCACCACTTGCACTTTGCCGTCGATCTGGCGATCAGCCAGCAAGGCTGGAAGCTGCGGATGGATCCAGTCAGGGGGAATAGTTTTGAGGAGCTGAGGAAGGGCCACAAGAGAACTGCTGAACGTGACGGCAAACGTCGGTTGAGGAGTCAGGAGACCGGCCAGATTCGCTTTTCCTTTCAGCGTCATGTTGTTCAAATGCGCGGTCATATCGGATAGGACCATGTCGTATCCGGCTATACCCGGCATGACACGGACGGTGCTCTTAAGATTTAACGCTCCTTGAAGATGCTCAGAAACCGGTCGGGGCCCCAGAAAGTCGGCCGCATCCCGTATCTTGAGATCCGCGGCGTCGATCTGCCCTTCAAACTGAAATCCTGTCGTGGATTCCGTTTTCTCTTCACCGGACAACGACACCGATGGCTCTGCTCGTTTGACGATACCATCCAGCGATACAGCGGATACGCCGGCTGCTCCTCGATGAGCCGCCGATAGATGCAGTTCGGCCAGGCCGCGATCAGGTCGGACCAGCAGCCTAAACTCGACGTGCTCTAACTCCAGGGACCGAATGCCGTCCGGTCTGGCGGCATCGATGACCGTGATCGTTCCGTTGACGAACGTCGCCTCTCTGATCATGAGTGTCCGCGCCATCATATCTATTGTTTGCTGATCGGTATCCGCCTGGCTGTGCAAGCCGTCCAAGACATTCCAACGGCCGCGTTCATTGCGCCGAAGGGTCAATGTCGGTTCCTCGATCAACAATCGCTTTCCGACAACTTGTTTTTTGAGGAGCGGCAGGAGGCGTAAGACCAGATCGACCCGCTTAGCCGTCAGGACAATCTGCTCTGACTCAGGATCATGAATCTTGACATCGGCGAGCTCCACACGAATACGGGGGAAGAGCACAAACTTGACGCGATGCACATCGATCTTTCTCCCCAGATTCTCTTCAAGCTGTTCCAGCACAAAATCTTTGAGATAGTCTTCTCCGGTCAGCTCTCTCGAAAATGAGAGGAACGCGACAGCCAACACCGCGAACGTGAGTACGATCACGAGCGCAAGCTGGAGACGAGACACACCACCCCCTTCAAATACAAACAAGTCCTTATGGACATCTTACCGGATCAGCCACTCGAAATCTATGAACTCAGCGTTCTATAAGGGTTTTTCTCTCCTCCGTTTCATCAGTCGAACGCGCCATCCTTCCAAGCCCTCGTCATCTTCACGTAAGGCGTACAAACAGTCTCCACGGTAGCCGTTTTTACCGGACAAGAGTGAGGATCTACTTTCTCTTCTATTGGCCCTCCGCAGTTGACAGCAACTGGATAGTCGAACTACATCTTTACTATGGCTATCCATACTTTTGCCGGCCAACCGGCGCCTCCCTCAATCCTCGTGGATGTGGAAAAACTTTTGTCCGCATACTGGGCTGAGAAACCGGATGCCTCGATCCGAGAACAGCGCGTGTCATTCGGTACATCGGGGCATCGCGGCTCTTCCTTCAGACGAAGCTTCAACGAGAACCATATCGTGGCCATCACTCAGGCCGTTTGCGAATACCGGACCGCTCAGCACACGACCGGACCACTCTATTTGGGAAAAGATACGCACGCACTGTCTGAGCCGGCCTTC
>JAICUC010000220.1 GCA_025936075.1 Nitrospira sp.
GATCGCGCCGCAGGGGAATTGTCCTGTGGCCGGATCCCAGAGCGGATTGCCGACCTGCAGCATGCCATTTTCATAACGGCATACTATATTCGCGCCGACATCCTCACCATTCTGTCCTTTGCCTTTCATCGGGGTGTTGTCCGGAATAAACACTTTGCAGACACCCATTCCCGGGGGAACGCTCATGTTGTTGGTGTAGGTAGGGCTGGAAGCGGGATAAAAATCATTGGCGTTGTTAATGGCGTTGTTAATAAGGTTGCTGTGGTCAACACCAAAACTAGCCTGATCGGTAAAATAAACACCATACCCGTCTGCCCCGGTAAGAAGGGAATTGGTTACATGGGTGGAAAGAGGCAGGGGAGAAGCCGGATATGTAATCCTAATATTTTTAAGGCACCTGCGTCCGTCGTAATGCCATTACCTTTCGTTCCAAAGACTGAGGCATGGTTGATAATCGAATTCGTTCCCCCGCGTTCTTCGATACCATTATCTTCTTCTATGCCGACTACGTTTTCCAGGTAACTATTCTGCGAGCCCGGTCCCGGATTTTCCCGGGGGCGGCGCTCAAGATGGGTAAAAATATGCACATTCAGACCAATATTGCCAAATTGCCGGTTGTTCGTGGTTGAGGCGATACTTTGCTCATCAATCATCCCGCCCTGCCGTTCTGCGATATTGTTTTCTGTGATCACATTATTACCCGGGTAAATACTGACTAATTCTCCTCCGCCTGACTGCAACCCCAAGATGATGCCGCATAGCCACAAACCCATCCGCCGAGAGGTTGAGGATAATCGCGTGAATTAGCATAATTCCGTCGAAAAACATTCCGGTCACCATACTTGTTGGTAGTTGCATGCCGGTGGAAAGCTTGTTCGAGGCTGCCTTTATTGCTCTGCGCCTCTGCCATTTTCTTTGCACCATGGCGCGGGAACGATCAACATGCTGGCTGAGGCCGGGGTAAAAGATTTTGCCGCTGTCCTTCAAGAGAAGAAAGAGCAGGGACACGCCGCGAGGGTGAGGTAGGGAGAAACACCCCGCCAGGCGAACACCCTAGCGGGAATCTTGAACGGCTGATGTAAGCTTCCTCACCCCACCGGGTTTTTCCCAGTTCATGATTCGGTTGCCCTACGCAATAATAAGTAAACTTAAACGGAGGGCATATGAAAACAGGACTGTTATCGATGCTGGTGGCTGGTCTCCTGGGATTGGGAATTGGCGTGGCCTATGCCGCCGATCCGATGGCCGAAAAAGAAGCCAGTCCCACCCTTAAAGAGCGGCTGACGAAAGATACGATCAAGGGCATCTTGATGAAGATCGAGGGAGAGCACTATGTCATAAAGGATGACGAGGGGGTACAGCATAAGATCCATGTCGATAAGAGCACCAAGCTGGATAAGGTGGTGGCGGGCGATATGGTGAAAGCCTATGTGACGGACAAGGGTCATACGACCACGTTGCAACGTGAGAATTGAGTCCTGATAGAGAAGAAACAACGTGTGCACGGTACGGACGCATGCACACAATAGTGTAGCTGGAGAAGAAACTATGACTGACAAGAAATGCGCCCATCCGAAGTGCAAGTGTTCGGTTTCAGCGGGAAAAGAATTCTGCTCAGACCAATGCCGCAATGCCCGTGCGGATGGAACTGCGTGTCCCTGCGACCATCCGGGATGCCATAGCTAATAAGAGCTCGCTCCCGGAGTAGAGCGGTTCAATGTGACTGACGCTCGGATTCCTCGCCCACCTTTTTGGCACGCTAGACGGCGTTGAAAGAAGTTGGGCAAGGCAATCAAACGAAAGGAGAGGCAGACATGAGAACCATCGTAAGTGCATTGATAGTTTCGGCGGTGCTTATGGTATGGGGTTTGCCATCGGTTCCAGCACAAGCGGAACAGCAGCGCGGGAAACAGGGAAGCGTACAGCAACAGGGCACTACAGAAGCACGAGACGCGCGGGACAACAAAGAGCCCACTACCGAGGATATGAACACGAAACCATCACGGAATACGTCCGACCTAAAGGACACTTCCTACCAGGAGCAAACGCCTTCGGACATTGGGTATTCACGTGATGCCCGGGACAACAAAGAGCCCACTGCCGAGGATATGAACACGAAACTGTCACGGGATACGTCCGGCCTAAAGGACACTTCCTACCAGGAGCAAGCGTCTCAGGGTAGTGAGGATTCACGTGATGCCCGGGATAACAAAGAAGCTGGCAGCGGCAGCTACAAGTAAACTTCATCATATAAACTTCACGGGGAGGCGAAACCCTCCCCGTTTCCCTTCCTGATAAAGCGACTTCATAGGCACTGCGGGAATACTGTGCTACCCCGCCAGGGCGAACGCCCTAGCAAGGGTGCTTTCTACATCTCCATTTCCATGTCGCGGTGGTCTGCCAGCTCCGGGAAGCGGTCTAAATCCTCGGTGGCATCTTCCCAGCTGACCGGCTCGTAGTCGCGATTCGTGTGAGGGTCGGTTTCCCTGCGCCACTCGTCATACATCCTGTCGATTTCTTCCGTTTCCACTGTGTCGATGATGCCGCGAATCATCTCGACTGAAAACTCTTTGTGTCCGCTATCATGCAACCGTTGTAAAATCCGCTCATGGGTGTCGAACATGGCGTTGCCTCCCTAAAGAACCTCCCCGCCAGGGCGAAGCCCTAGCGGGGATAGCTGGTTAGTCGTCACCACTGCCGCCTACATCCATCGAGGGCGCGGAGATGTCCGGCGCGTCCAGCTGCGAAGCTTCGATACTCGCCTGTTGCGGAATCCTGTCCCAGATTTCATCGTGTGCGCTGTACTGCACTGGTTCATTGTTCCAGATTTCAGCAGATGAAACCCCTTACCCTTCTTGCGATGCTTCGGTACTTGGATCTTCAATCGCCGGAACTTCCACTTGCGGCAGTTCGATATTGCCAGTCGGTTCCCGCCCATAGGCAAAATTTTCAAATTCATGGCGCATAGAATCAATTGCCTCCGCAACCCCGTCGGCAAATCGATGAGATGAATAGAATTGTTATCCGGTTGGCAGACCTCAACGGTATATTTGGAAGAAGGTACGCGGCGACGCGGGAATGTCCGTCAGAGCGCACCAGCTAACAGCGCATAGAGGCTGTATTCAATCAGCTCAACCCCGCCCATGATGTTTGCTCCTTTCGTGGGTGTAGAACGCGGCACAGGGAAGAGTAGCAAGCCAGCCCGCAATGACCAGCGCGGTGATGTAGTGATGCGGCTGCTGCGTAAAACTATGCTGCATGAGCCAATAAAACACATAGGCAAACGTTGCCAGAGCGGAGGAGAGAGAGGGCTTCGGAAATTCGGACGGTGCGCTAAGTGGTAGCCTGGCTTCACCCGCCCCGCCGAGGGGTGGTCAACGAAAGGAGCGAGGCGATGAAGAGAACGAGACGGAATCACGGAGCGACCTTCAAGGCACAGGTCGCCGTGGCAGCAATCAAGAGCGACAAGACGCTGGCCGAGTTGGTCGAGCAATTCAGTGTCCACCCTGAAAGACCACGGGATTCAGATCAGTAGGGATGGGACGGGGCGGTGGCGAGACAATGGCTTCGTCGAGCGGCTGTAATAGGATTTAACTGGTCTCCATGCTGGGATGAGCGCTAATACGGAAGTCTCATTGAACGGGATGGTTCAACGAAGGGAAGATGGTTCAGCCGATGTAAAGACGGAGTGCAGCCCGAGAACAACGGCTCACGTTTCGATTGGAGAAAGGTCGCTGTTCGCAGGTCCGTTTAGCACCTTGCCATACGCATCGAAGCGGGATCCGTGGCATGGGCAATTCCAGGTGCGTTCTATGGAATCCCATGCAACAATGCACTTCAGGTGAGGACACACGGCTGAGCGGCGATGTACGGTTCCTTCCTCATCGCGATACACGGCTACCTTCTGCACGCCGCTTCGAAGGACCGCTCCACTGTCTTTGGGAATTTGATCTTCGGACCCGATGTCACCTGCCGAGACCCAGTCTGCATACTGTGCCGCCACATTCAGATTTTCTTGAACAAACGTGCCGATCGACTTCAATGACTTACGGGACGGATCGTATAACGCGGCCCAGTCATTGGCGCGCTCTTGAATGAGATCGGTAATGAGCATGCCGGCGATCATGCCATGCGTCATTCCCATGCCTGAATCGCCGGTGGCGATATAGACATTTGAGGTATCATCGGGATTCCGGCCGATCAACGCCAGACCATCCGTCGGCTCCATGACCTGACCCGACCATCGATACTCAATCTGTTCCATCATGGGAAACCGTTTGCGGGCCCAACGTTCCAATCGTTGATAACGCTGCGCTCCATCGTTCGCTTGACCCGTTTTGTGGTCTTCACCGCCCACGATCAATAGATCATGGCCATTGGCTGCCGCATCCTTCTGAATCCTTACGTAGTGGTAGGGGTCTGCTTGGTCCCAATACAACGCGACAGGTACGGAGTCCTTCGGCACGCCGGCTCCGAGCACATACGTGGTATAGGGCGCCTGTTTGGTGTGTACGACAACCATATCGTTAATAGGTGTATTCGTGGCAACGACAACTGATTGCGCAACGATGGCATGGCCCTGTCGAGTTTCAATGCGGGCCTGTTGTCCACCCTTCACCGTGCTCACATGAGCGTCCGTGAAGATGCGTCCGCCACATCGTTCAATCGCCTGTGCAAGGCCGGTCACAAACTTTACTGGATGAAATTGCGCCTGGCGTGGAAATCGGAGACATCCTCCTGTTTCAAGGACAGGACCGGCAGGCCGTTCAATTCGTTCAACGCCCACGAGGCCGGCACGGAGAGCCGCCAACCGTTCTTCTTCCAGTCTTTCCGGCGGGTGACCTGGTGCCGGAAAGAGAAAGCCATCGACCCGCTCGAAGTCGCAGTCAAAACGTTCGGTTACGACGATGGTTTCGATGCGATCGATCGCCGCAGTATGGCTGTCGGCAGCCATCCGGGCGCCATGTTTGCCGTGAAGCCGTTCGATTGTCACATAGCCGTCGTCAATGACGTTTGACAGATGCGCCGTGGTACGTTCTGTCATGCCTCCGCCGATCGGGCCGTCGTCGAGGACGACCACAGATTTGCCCTCACATGACAGAGAATAGGCAGCCGATAACCCGGCAATTCCGGCTCCAACAATACACACATCCGTATCCAAAGAGCGATCGAGTGGGCGCGATGCTGACTCCACCGATGAGCCCATCCAAATCGATTGAGTTCCACTGATTTTCTTATTCTCTTTCATATTGCCCATTGGTCCATATTCTTCTGTACCGCACAACGAGGAAATACCCTTGAGAATACAGAGAGAATGGCCGTTGGAGGTTGCTTATGTACCGCCGGCAATTCGACAAAATTTGAAAAGATGGCCGAATACACGATGTACGGTCTGATGCATCCGACAGGGACTGAATAGGATATGCCCGCATCTGTCGGTGAGGCTTGGAAGAACCGACGAGGTGCCTAAATGCCGATATTATTTGCGTGAATGGGTAGTGAACATGGAACTTTTACGTATTATTATTCAATTAATATGGTTCTGGGTTATTCCTAGTTCAATACCGCTTCGGACTGCAATTAGAATGAAACTGCAATTAGAATGAAATCGAGCCGTAAACAGAGTCATGTAAATAAATGAGCCCAGCGACCTTGCTTGAAGATTTCAGCCGCCTCAGTCAGGACCTCGCACACGCGTTAGAGGCTGACTGCAAGCTGAAAGAGGTTGACTATCTTCGATTGGAAAACTATCTGCTTGTCATTCAACTGGCATATCGCGATTGGAAACGAAGAAATGTGTCATCGCTTGAGTGAGTCGTCACGCGTTCGCATGGCGGATCGGAGGCTTCGCCCTGTGCCTACAACTATGTCCGTAAGCGACTCTGCGCGCTATTGCTCGGTAAGGTGCCACGAGTTTGCCCACACCTTTCTTTAGACACACGATCATATGTCCAACGGAAACTATTCCTACGTATAAGGATAAAGAGACTCCGCGCCGGTAGAAAGAAGGAGTACTGTAGAGGATATGTCGAGTCGAAATATCAGACGATTCATTCTGGGGCTGACACTGTTCTTATTCGTCGCAATCTACGTGTTGACAATTATGACAGGCATTGCAGATGCACGGCATTTATCCAGCGTCCTTATCGCATCGTACCTGATTGTGTGGGGAGGATATGCGTTGCTTTCGAGTGTGCCCCGACAGGAGATTCGACGCCAATTCATTGTGATGACGATCGCCCTTGGAGTGGCGGTGGTCCTGGTAGAGTTGCCTGCCGTTGTGAAGCTGATCGATTATCGGCGGACC
>JAICUC010000357.1 GCA_025936075.1 Nitrospira sp.
AGACCATGCAATTCCTCGTCCTCTGAAAGTCCCCGTAGCTCTTCATCTTCATCGATTCCCCGCAACTCTTCATCTTCATCCAGGCCTCGCAGTTCTTCATCTTCGGCGAGGCCGCGAAGCTCATCGTCTTCGTCCAGACCTTGATAGCCCGCGACGCCGGCCTGTTTCAGGAATGGAGTTGCGACTGTGAGCGCCGCAGCGCCGCCGGGAATAAACGGCGCAAATCGTTGGGCGATGGGCAACGCCTTGCGGACGACCCCGCGAGCAGCACGCTTCAACCTGCTCCAGAAGCCGCCGATGGGGTTTCCCAAACCATCCACTCCCTGCACATATTGATAGAGATTCCCATCCGGGCCCTGACGCACCTCGCCGAGATAACCGATGCCCATCATCTGGGTCGCTTGATCTTCACTTACGTACTGCATGGTTTGCCTCCTTGAAGTTTCCACTGGTTACTGAACATCGCGGGTCAGGTAGCCGTCCAGCACGACCCAGATGCGCAGTGGCCCTTTCACGCCTGCTAACTTATTTTCATCGGGCGTCGTGCCTTGCCCCGGCAATCCTTGGGGGAATAACATCTCCACACGAAAATTTTGTTGCGGCTCAATATAGACCGGCTCGGCGAACCTGAACGTGGCCGTGGGGTCTGGTTCACCGTGATTCGTCACCGTTGAAAATCCTGGAGAGACTCCCGCCCCGGCGGGGAACCAGAAAGTCGGCATCTCGATCATGACTTTCTCACCGACGATAAGCGTCGTGACCGAATTGTAGATGAGATCCGCTAAAATCTCGGCTTCGTTACGCTCAGCCTGGAGTTCGCCTGCTTTGGGTTTTATTGGGCTAAAGCGATGTAAACTAGAGACGACCACTCGCAGCGCTCGCGCCTCAAAAGTATTGAGGCTGGGCAGGACGCCGGCTGCTTGCAAATTAGTCTCCAGCTTGGTTTTATTCTGGACATCCACAAAGAACCGGATCATCCGTGGATCTGTCATCGCTCCGCTGAAATTTTTCGCTGGCGGACTATCATTCACTCCTGCGCCTGGAACGAAGAACGCATCGTAGAGGGGGGAATGAAGTTTTTCTTTCACACCTTGCACCTTCGCCATAACAGCCTCCTTTATCCATAATAATGAACGCCTACCTGACAACCTCGTACAACATCCCGTCCGACCCGAGGAAATATTGGCCGATCCCACGGTCTTCGTCTTGTCCCAGATCTTCTCCTGAATGTTTGGTCGGCTCAGCTGAACTGCCGGCTTCGAAACTCTGTACTTGATAGAGCGAACCGTCCCCGCTCAGAAAGTATTGCCCCATTCCTTGCCCTGTGCTTTTTCCACGACTCTGCACCTGATACAACGTGCCGTCTTCGCCCAAGAACATGGCGTCCGCACCTGATGCACTGGGGTTCACGATCATCAACTCATCCAATCCGAGTTGTTGGTTCTTTTCCATGTCGTTCCCTCTGCTTGTGTAGGCGAATCGGCCATATGCAAAGCGCTTATCATGAATTCCGATCGCTCTAGCCTTCGATCCCTCGTGGAGTGACCCGGTAACTGCCCCCCACGATATACAGTTGCGTTCCTTCAATGTTGCTGACCAGACGCGGTGGATCCTCCATTCGGTGAATGTAGGTTAGCGGTTGACCTGGTTGTCCTTTATCGGAGCGATACATCAGCCCCACCAATTCGCCGAGTTCCACCACGACCGGCGGGATGACTCTGGAATGATGAACTTTCACGACGTGAGCCGGTCCAAATTGATGAAACGCACGGTAGAGCCTCATCCCTTGCTGCATATGTTGAGTCGGCATGACCATGGCGGTGTGGCTCATCAGCGATCCGTTATGAACGCTGTCGCCATGGGAACATGTTTCGCATCGACAACTCATTTCCCTATCGCTTTGCTCCCGCCGGTTGCATCTGCACTGGTCGGACCGGTTGCATGGTTGCAGGCCGCAACGACGCGACTGGTTTGAGCGCCACCGGTCGAACCGCCTGAACAGCAGCTCGTGTTATGGGGCGGGTGCCTACCGGGCGATACGCCGCTGCACCCACTGACTTCGGCGGCAAGATGCCCCACCGCCGCAATCTCTTCACGATCCGGCGCGCCGTGCGCGGATGGGGCCGTGCGGACAGTCCTCTACTCCACATACGCTGCAGCACTGCCTTGAGCCATCGGCTTCGCTGCAGCAATTGACGTTGCCGCAGCAAATCCCACAAGGACTTTATTCGTGCGTCTTTGGGTTGCAGGGCTTCTCTCCGCACGGTCCTGATCAATCCCTTCAGCCAATCCGGAACCGCCCCGGCAGCGCCGATGCCTTGTAATTCCATGTCCTCAGCCATCATGGTGGACCTCCTCTTGATCGGGATGATTTTTTTCACCAGTGTCTTGGGCGCCCAGCCCATCGGATAGGGCATGGTGGCGTCCAACGGAATCCAGCGGCCTTTGTGAAACACCTCTAGATAAATATGAGTAAACAGGTCCTGCCTGAGTGGGTCTTGGCCGCTGAGGACCAGCCGTACTGGATGCCCTATTGCCTCCAACATTGCGCCCAACAGGATGGTCATGTCGTCGCAGTCACCGGCTCGTAACTCAAGCATGCGTCTCGCGGAATGGAGCACCTCCACCTGATAGGTGTCCTTGGTATAACGAATATGCTGCTGGACCCATTCGAGAAGAGCTTTGATTTCGGCCAGGTAGTCCTTGGGCTTGACGTGCTTCTCCAACAAAATGTCGATGGCCTTTTGGCGAACATAAAAATTTTTCGCGCCGGCTCGGATCAGCGCCTGTACATGCTCCACCGTTTTCTGGGTTCCGCGCCAACCAGTCGGGATATGACCGAGAGAGATCTTCGGCGCGCTGAGCGGCGCCGATGTATACCGCTGCATGGGGGGAACAGGCTTTCTACTCGACTTGAGATTCGCATAGGGCAAACGAGGTGTGGTGTTGCATCGACACGACTCGCTCGATTGCGCACCATTCATCGTTTGATTCACGTGCCGCTCCTTCACGATCTCCATGCGACGATTGCTCACTGGTCCGTCATGCCGATCACTTTTTCTGCGGGAAGAATGAGAAAGTCCTTCATGGCTTCCACTTTCACAACAATGAACGCCTGCTCCTGCGTCCCACCCTTCGTAATATCAACGACCTTCCCTTGCAGAATGTCCCCTCCATACAGTTCAGTGACGACCACTTGCGGACCAGGGATGGTGACGTCACTCACCTTGAAGCGCACGAACCGATTCATTAAAAAATGGAATTCTTCGGTAGCCACAATCTTCTCGTCCTCTATCAAGGCATCTAGCAGCCAACATGCCACGATCATTACACAGCTCATAACTAGCGCACCTTGATTAAAAAACATGATGTTGCGCTACCCGGCGTCTGAAGAGATAGTTCGAAGAGGAGAAGTGAAGAAGACCCTTTCCGGAAAGAGTTGGCTCCGACCCGGAATATCGTTTCCATGTTGTGCGACAGGTACGATACAGAAATACCGTGGGGCGAGCCCGCGATGGAGTGGCCGCTGTCGAAATAAGTCAGCGTGTGGAG
>JAICUC010000272.1 GCA_025936075.1 Nitrospira sp.
ATCAGCCCGCGCAGTTCGCTCCGCCCAGGCAGCATGCCCGACGTCAGCAGAATGTCCAAGCGGCAGACCATCGACCCAAGCGGCTCCACGAGGAATGTGTAATCCGGAAATCCCAATGGTCCGAAGGTCACTGCGCCGTTCGCTTGCGGCGGCACATGCCAGAGCTGATAATTATAGTATTCCGTATGCGCCTGCCAAATGAGGATGAGCCGATCGCCGTTTGCGGACTCCTTCACACCGTAGCCGAAGTTTTCCCGAAGCTCAGTCGTCTCGGCTGGAATTTTAAGTTGTCCCAACAGCGACTGGAATTCCGACCGACTGGCCGGACGCTGCGTCGGCGGGTCGGACATGCGAAACGCCTCGTAGTGCACATGGGCCGGTGTGCGCAACCATTTCCCGATCGGCTGGTGCGGGCGTTCGTGCAACCTTCTCAGGAAGCTCTCAGTCTCCAATCCGGACATATCCGACTGATGCACGTTTCCTCCTCCACGACACGTTGTGCGGATGCATGTTATAAGCCGGGCCGCTTCTCAGCCGTGACCGGGATCATGAGCAATTGGTCGGCCCGGCGCACATTGAGTTGCAACACCTGTCCGGCCTCCACCTGGCAGAATCGTTTGGCTTCCCGGTTAGTCATGGCGTCGAACAGCGGAGCCCCATTGCAAGCGATGACCCGATCACCGACCTTGAGTCCGGCCTTTTCCGCCGGCATCCCGCTCCTTAATTCTTTGACGACATAGAACCGGCTCAAATCGTCTCCTTGCAGCTCCCAACTCACGCCGATGTGGCCGGATCCCAATAAACCGGTCTGCGCACCGAACCTGGCAAGCATCCTATGGACAATCAGCCGAGCCGAACTTTCAGGATCGTCGGTCGTCGGATCGGTCAGATGCCCTTGCCCGCTGAACAACAGCAAGCCCGTCTCGACATCGATCATCCGCAAGGCCAACGAGACACTATGGGTTCGTTCTTGCTCACGCCGCTCCCACTGCTGCACTTCTCCGACAATAATAGCTTGCGCGCCGATCAATTTACCCACTTCAAGGGCATCCGAATCGTCGGTATGGGTCAATCGGATGACCTGTTCCTTCAACACGTCATCCAGTTTGGACCGCTCAACCATATGCACATCCAGATCCAGCATGAGATTCGTCACGATACCGGCTACACGTGAGCCGGTTCCAGGAATGCCATCGGCATCTTTGAATAGCATGACGGCCATCGTACGATACTGGTCGATCGTGTCGCGATTGATCGGGCCGTTGCCCGTCACCACCGGCTCCGGACGAATCCTCCCTCCATATCGTGTCGATGTCATTCCGGCAGTGACACACACACGCCGACGCTGAAGAATGGCCGCCGGGGGGCCCCAGGCACAGAGTTCATCATCCACCAAGACGACATGTTGCGGATGCTCGCGCTGATCGGATGCGAAATTCGTCATGGGATAGAGGATGCATCCGCCGAACCATACCGAAATCGGGCAATAGGCCATCTCGTACAGCCATTGCTTCCTTGTCGTCAACGAATATTCCCAGACCAGCATCCGTCCATCGTCACGAACGATTCGGTCCGGTCTCCCAATTTCCTGTAGGACCTGCGCTTTGGTCATGGGAACCGACAATCGGTCCAGTTTCGCCTCGGATTTGACGATCGTGTAACCCACGCCGCAGCCTGGTAATAGTATCGACACCATGGCGACGATGCCCCATGCCATTCGACGGAAACGGAACAAGCAGTGAGGAGGGCAGGATTGCATCAGGGAATGAACCCTACCATTCGTCGCGGCACGCTTCAACGATGATGTCGCGGACTTTTCGGCAGGAATCCCCAGAGTATTTCAGTTGCAGGATGGATCAAAGGGCATTTCAGCGTATGGTTGATAGCCTTCACCCAGCGTGAGAAGGATATCGCCCCAGACGTGGGTCGGATCTTTTTCAAACACCGCCTGGGGGTCTGCGGGCAGCGTGATCCACGAGCCGGCCTTCATCTCATTTTCCAGCTGTCCAGGACCCCATCCCGAATATCCAAGATAGGCGCGGAACGATTCTGTTGTCCCGACACCGGTGAGAATGCGTTCGACCATGCCGACATCCCCGCCAAGACAGACGCCGTCGAACACGTGATGGGCATTGTCAGGAAACTGATCGCCACGATAGAGCAGCATGACCTGATTTGTCTGCACAGGACCACCGGCATAGAGCACATGACCTGACCCTTCGATCACCGGAACTTGGGGCAGGGCTTCAGAAATGGACATGGCCGTCGGGCGATTCACGATGACGCCGAGAGCTCCTTCCGATCCATGTTCGCACAACAACACGACGGTCTGGCGAAAGTTCGGGTCACGCAGGCTCGGCGCAGCGATCAGAAAAATGCCTTTGCGGAGTTCGGTGTTCATGAACGAAATCCTACTCTGCACACGCAACTTGCGCAAGCACCTGGCCTCTCTCAACAGGATGTGACGCTCGGGGTTACATCTTGTACAGTGACGTGCGGCGGTCGCGAAGCAGATCGTTGTAGCGATTCAAACTTTTGTTGCGGGCTTGGGCCGGATCAATCTCAACGATGGTCAGCTCTTCTTGGTCACGAGACGCCCGATGTTGAATGACCCCCTTGGGTGTGACCACTTCGCTCTGACCGATATAGACCAGCCGCTCTTTGTCACCCCGTGCTTCGCTGCCGACGCGATTGCACGTCACGGCAAACACTCGATTTTCGAGGCACCGGACCGGCATGGAATCCGGGCAGTTCGGTAAGACCAGGTTGGACGGATGACAAATGATGTCGGCCCCTTGTACCGCCAAGGTCCGCGCAGCCTCTGGATAGTACCAATCGAAACAAATCATGATACCGATCTTCGCCGGCCCGATATCCCACACAAGAAATCCTGAATCGCCCGGGGTGAAGCACCGCGTCTCCTCCGAAAACAGATGGGTCTTCCGATAGTGCCCGAGAAGCCCGGATGGCCCCACGAGGACGGCGGAATTGTAACAGCGAGAACCGGATCGTTCCGGGAGTCCCGCCACGAGATGCATCTTGCGGCGTTTCGCGATGTCGACCAGACGACGGACCGTCGGACCGTCTGGAACCGGCTCAGCGAGCTGTTGCGCTTCTTCCTGTGAGAGAAACTGATAGCCGGACGCGAACAACTCCGGCAACACGATGAGATCCGCGTCCGCCTGTTCCAGCTTCGCCGTGACCGTCTCCAGATTCTTGGTCACCTCACCAAACTGTGGATCGAATTGGTAAAACCCGACTCGCACCGCACATTCCCTTCATACAAGAACGGGCAGGGATACGATCCCTGCCCGTTCTAGAAACATTCTTGCGAGGCTCAGCTTGCGCCTGTCAGCGTCAGCTACTTCACTTCAGCCAGATGCGTGGCCGCCCCCTCGGCATGTTCGGTACAGGCATCGGCATGGCCGGCTTTACCATGTTTCACGGCTTCGGTTAAGTGTTTCACACCTTCCGCTCCATGTGGGTTTTTCGCCGCTGCTTGCGCGTGTTTGAGCGCCTCGCTCGCATGCTCGACACAAGCATCGGCATGGCCCTCTTTCCCATGCGACACGGCGGCCTTCGCATGTTCAAGGGCTTCAGCCGCATGCTTGTCGGCGGCGAGCGCTGAACCATTCAGCACCGGGGCGCCGACCAACACGCCAAGCCCGAGTACCAACATCGCACTACGACGGATTCTTCTCATCATGGCTGCCTCCTTGATGGTTGAAGATTCGCAGTTGCAAGTGAAGAAGTTTTGTGAATTCACCTTACACAGCGCCCCCCAGACTGTCAACAAGAAGGTTTGGAGGCTGGGTCAAACCCGAGGATTTTCTGGAGCGCATGAAGATCTTTTTCGGCAGGGCACGCGAAGTCCCGGCTCCATTCCCACCACGATCCGGGATAGTTGCTGATCTTCGGGTACCCAACCAGCTTAAGGATGAAATAGAGCCAACCCGATCGCACACCGCCTGTACAGTAACAGATGACTTCCTGTCCGTTCCGTATCCCCTTTGCCTCCAGCATCTCCTTGATCACGGAGAGATCCTTGACGGTGGCATCTTTATTCAAGAAGCCATTCCACCCCACGTGTATGGCCGAGGGGATGTGCCCGGACCGCGGGAGACCGGACACCTCTTTCCCAAGATATTCTTCAACGCTGCGCGCATCTACAATAGCCGTCTGGGGATGCGGCTCCCTGACAAGACTTTTCAGGTCGTCCTTCAATGCGATCAAAGCCCGCACCGGTTGAGCCTTGTAAGTTCCCAACGTTGGAGAGACCGCTCCATGCTCGAACGGTCGCTTCTCGGCCGTCCATTTCACCCACCCCCCGTCCAAGATACGCAGACGCTTGTGACCCAGATATTCCAGCATCCAAAACATCCGCCCTTCATCGCCCCAATTGTCGAATGGATTGGAGTAGATCACGACGTCGCTGTCTTGACTCATCCCGAGCCGACTCAGAATCCGCTCAATCTGGCCGAGATCGGGGTTGAGCAATCCCTTCGGCATGGCATTGGGATCACTGTACTCATGCCATGTCGAATGCACCGCTCCGGGGATATGTCCGCCGAATTCGTATGCCGCCTTGCCGCGAACATCGATAATGACAAGATCAGGACGGCCTAAGTGCTGTTGAAGCGTTTCGGTATCGATCAATAATGGATGTTTCATGATGTCTTTTTTACAGTTCGCAATAGCGTGATTCAAGCATGTAATAATGCGTTGATGTGTTCATCCACTGAGTGAGCCAACGCAGTCAAATTGTACCCGCCTTCAAGAGAAGAGAGGATGCGGCCTTTCGCATGGCGCTTGGCGATGTCGACCACGATGTTAGTCAAATCGGCATACCCTGCTTCTGTCAAACCCATGCCGGCTAACGGATCGTCTTTGTGCGCATCAAATCCCGCGGAGATAATGACGAATTCCGGCTTGAACGCGTCGGCCACCGGAACAAGCGCTGTGAGGAAAATCGCGTGGTACGTCTCATCGCCTTCCCCCGCCTCCATTGGAACGTTGACGGTA
>JAICUC010000261.1 GCA_025936075.1 Nitrospira sp.
AGTGAGGAGATATCGATATGGCCGATGAACATGGACATGGGGGGGCACAGCAGCCCCAGGCAAAAGATAATTTGATCCCCGGTGTGAAGCAGGTCATCGCGGTGAGCAGCGGAAAAGGTGGGGTCGGCAAATCAACCGTTGCGGCGAATCTGGCCTGTGCATTAGCCGTGGCCGGCGCAAAGGTCGGACTGCTGGATGCCGACCTTTACGGTCCCAATATCCCCATGATGATGGGGAGCACGACCGGACCGGAACAGAAAGACGGCAAGATTCTTCCAGTCGAGAGTTACGGGGTGAAGCTGATTTCCATGGCGTTTCTGGTGCCGGAAGAAGCTCCGCTTGTGTGGCGTGGTCCGATGGTCCATCAGTATTTGCAAGCGTTCTTCCGCGATGTACTGTGGGGAGACTTGGATTACCTACTCATCGACTTGCCTCCCGGTACCGGCGATGTGCAGCTCTCCTTGTCACAGATGGTTCCATTGGCGGGGGCGATTACGGTGACGACGCCTCAAGAAGTCGCGCTGTACGACGTTCGTAAGGGGATGGGGATGTTTCAGAAGGTGAATGTCCCGCTCCTGGGCATCATCGAAAACATGAGTTACTTTGTTTGTGGTCACTGCGGGGAACGGACGGAGATTTTTTCGCATGGGGGAGGCGAGCGGGCGGCGACCAAGCTCGGTGTGCCGTTCCTCGGACGGATCCCAATCGATCCGGCTATCAGGGATGGCGGGGATACCGGTCACCCGATCGTCGTCGCTGATCCGGCCTCTCCACAGGCCGCGGCGTTCCGGGATATTGCAAAGAAAATCATGGAAGAGGTGGGTGGCGCCGGGAAAGCCGGTCCGTCTATCGATAGTTTGCTCAAAAAGATCAAACAACCGTTCAGCAATAACTGAGCGGTCTTACGTTGGAGGAAAGGAATGGCAGAGTTCGTGCGTGTGGCGGCCGCGGAGGATGTAAAACCCGGACAGGGCATCGTTGCAGAGGCGAACGGGAAAACATTGGCGGTATTCAATGTGGACGGGACGATCCACGCGATCAATAATACCTGTTGCCATCGAGAGGGACCCTTGGGAGAGGGAGAGTTGGACGGTAATATCGTCACTTGTCCTTGGCATGGCTGGCGATTCAACGTGACGACAGGTGCTTGCATGAACAATCCGTCCGCACAGGTGGAAGCCTATGAAGTGAAGATCGAGGGCGAGGATGTGAAAGTACTGCTGTCATAACTTCGAATAAGAAGGAATCGGGATAATGGCTCTTTCCTCCAACGATCAGACCGATATCGCTGCGGCGTTTGTGCGCCTCTACGTATTTCTTGCCAACTATCTTGATCGGTGTTTCGATGAAGCGGCTCGGACGACCTATCCGGACTCCGAACTCCAAGGACACCTCGATGATACGCGCCGACAGCTCATGGAGATTTTGTCGGTCAATCCAGTGGTGAGGCACAAGCTTGCCGATGAGTGCGACCGAATTCTGTCCCTGGGGGCCTCTTGCCTAAAATCCGGCGCGGTCGATTCCAAGACGCGCGAGATGATTCAAGCTGAACGGGCCATACTCCGGAACAAGACCATTGCGCTCAGCGACCTCGTTGCCGTCTATCGAGCCTTAGCATGAACGATGAATGGAGAGTTCGACAAGCACCAACTTGCCGGGTTGGACGACCGAGAGCGGGGGTTCAGCAGACCGGTCGAGTTTGAACGAGAAGGAGCAGGCTATCGAGCCGTTCTCCGGTACGAAACACTCCGCATCGTGACCGAGTCGTATTCTACTCAGAACGAAGCTCTGACAATTTTGATTCAGACTCTGCAGTCACAAGGGTATCGTCAGCTCAAAACTCAAATGAGTTTCCACGAGGGCGTGTATCTCGGGTCACGGGAACTGTGGATGGAGTATCCCGATCCGCCGGAAGCCGAGCCGGAGCGGAGCGGCTTCTTTGGTACAATAAAGAATTGGTTCAAGGCGCGTTCAGGGAGTGGATAGCGATTATGAGCTTCGTCCCGCTTGGCCATCTACGGCCCCTGTCGACTACCGGCCGGCAACCATTAGCCGTCGCCCATAAGCCATCCACTGATCACCGGCCCCGTCTTCCGCCATGGTTTAAGATTCAGGCCAGAACCGGCCCGGATTATCTCGATATCAAGCAAACCATGGAGCGGCTCGATCTCCATACGATTTGCGAGGAGGCCGGTTGTCCGAATCGGTGGGAATGTTGGAATGCCCGCACGGCGACATTCCTCATTCTCGGCGATATCTGTACCAGGCGCTGTCACTACTGTTCTGTGCAGACAGGTAGGCCGCTTTCAGTGGATGAGAAGGAGCCACGTCGTGTTGCGGAGGCGGTCCACGCGCTGGGCCTTCGCCATGCGGTCATCACCTCGGTGAATCGCGACGAATTACCGGACGGTGGGGCATGGGTATTCGCGGAAACGATTCGGCAGACTAGACGGCTGAATCCGACCTGCACCATCGAAGTTCTAATTCCGGATTTCGAGGGAAACGAGGCAGCGCTTGCGGTGGTCTGTGCCGAGAAGCCGGCAATCTTGAATCACAACATTGAAACCGTCAGGCGGCTTTTCTCATCGATCAGACCCCAAGGGAAATATCAGCGGTCGATCGATTTACTGGCGAGAGCGAAATCGCATGGGATGAAGACGAAGTCCGGCTTGATTGTAGGGATGGGGGAGACGCTCGACGAAGCGCGCGATGTCATGCGCGATCTTCGAACAGTCCATTGCGACATCATTACCATCGGCCAATATCTCCAGCCGACAAGAGACCATCTGCCCGTCGCCCGATTCTATGATCCCTCCGAGTTTGCGTTGTTGAAGGAAGAAGGGCTTGCCATGGGATTCAGCCACGTGGAATCCGGGCCGTTGGTGAGAAGTTCCTATCATGCGGAGCAACAGGTCTCTCAGGATTGAACATCAGCTTCTTTTCCATCCGGACATGACACAACGCTGGGCGATGAGTGGCCTAAAGCTATGCATGTCCTCCGATATCTTCACCATAAATCTCTCCGCTAGGTCTTGATCCTGAAAGCATTCGTATACGTCGTCGAGAAAGCCTCCACGAAGGAGCGGATGATGGAGGAACTCGGCGCCTGGGCCAGTCTTCACTTCAAGCGGATACTCAATGGTCTCAACTCGATCAAGATCCAGTGCTTCGAGCCAGCCTCGCGCTTCCTGCGCTGACGGCCGTTCGCTCAGATATTCCTGGAATCGGTCGTGCTCGTTGGTCAGCCCTTGCTGGGCCATCGCATGATCTACTCGCTGCCACAGTGAATCGAATGTTCCATAGGACGGAAAGGTCAGGACGAGCTGACCGCCGAAGTTGAGTCGTTCGGCGAGTCCACGGACGGCTTCGAACCGATTGGGACGAAAGAACATGACGGAGAGATTGCCTGTGACGCGATCGAAGGCCGGCAGATCAGGCGGCAAAGCACGCATGTCCATACATTCGAAGTGAAGACAGGGTAATTGCGAACCTTGAATGGCTCTCGCACGAGTGACCTGACCGGCGCTGATATCTATTGCCAGTACTTCACCGGTAGGGCCGACCTGCTCCGCGAGATAGAAAGCCGGAATGCCGTGGCCACAGGCGACATCAAGAATCCGCAAACCCTGCCTCATGTCCAGGTGTTGCAGCAACGATTCTGCGAACGGTGTGGACCAATAGTCGTGCTTTGGAAGAGGCCAGCGGAGAGCGTGCCTATTCATGGTGCCATGCAGGTCATGTGGGAGAGGCCAATGCGTCAGCGACGAGGTCCTGTGCCTCTTCTTGAATCCGCTTCAAGTGCTCTTTTCCTTTGAAGCTTTCCGCGTAGAGCTTGTACACGTCCTCCGTCCCTGACGGTCTGGCGGCGAACCAGCCATGCTCGGTGATGACTTTCAGACCGCCGATCGCTGCTCCATTGCCTGGAGCTTTCGTAAGCATTGCCGTGATTCGGTCCCCGGCTAGTTCTGTTGCGTTCACTTGACCGGGGGAGAGTTTGGAAAGAATGGCTTTCTGTTCCGGTGTGGCAGGAGCGTCGATTCGTTCATAGACCGGCTCGCCTAATTCTTTCGTGAGGTCCCGGTACAACTCGGATGGATCGCGGCCTGTCTTGGCCATCATTTCGGCAGCCAGCAGATCCATGATGATCCCGTCTTTGTCGGTGGACCAGACGGTGCCATCGCGACGGAGGAACGACGCGCCTGCGCTTTCCTCGCCGCCAAATCCGAGAGACCCATCGAGCAGACCACTGACAAACCACTTGAAGCCCACGGGTACTTCAATCAGTTTCCGCGTAAGTTTTGCCGCGACGCGGTCGATCAGGCTACTGCTGACTAAGGTCTTGCCGATCCCGGCAGCGGATGGCCAGCCGGCACGATTGCGAAAGAGGTAGGCAATCGAGACGGCCAGATAATGGTTCGGATTCATCAAGCCGGAACGAGTGACAATCCCGTGCCGGTCATTATCGGCATCATTCCCGAATGCCACATCGAAGCGATCTTTCAAGGCGATCAGGTTCGCCATGGCATAGGGAGATGAGCAGTCCATGCGGATCTTGCCGTCCCAATCCAGCGGCATGAAGCGGAATGTCGGATCGATTGTTGGATTCACATTCTCGATGTTCAACCCATACCGTTCAACAATCGGTTGCCAGTAGGCTACACCGGACCCGCCAAGTGGGTCGACCCCAAGCTTCAGCTTCGCCGACTCGATGGCATCCATGTCGATCACGTTGGTGAGATCGCTCACATAAGTCCCAATGTAGTCGTGCCGATGTGTGGTCGATACCCGTCGAGCCTGTTCAATCGGAAGACGTTTCACTCCTTGGAGATTGACGGCGAGAAGGGCATTGGCTCGATCCTCGATCCATTTCGTGATCTGTGTGTCGGCTGGTCCCCCTTGAGGCGGGTTGTATTTGATACCGCCGTCTTCCGGGGGATTGTGCGACGGCGTGATGACAATCCCATCGGCCAGACCGGAGGTTCGGCGTCGGTTGTGGGTGAGGATTGCATGGGAAATGACCGGTGTTGGCGTATAGCCACTGCTCTGATCGATCATGACAGTGACGCCATTCGCCGCGAGGACTTCAATCGCGGTCGCGAAGGCCGGCTCAGACAGTGCGTGCGTATCTTTTCCCAAATAGAGTGGTCCGGTCGTGTGCTGAGCGGTCCGGTATTCGCAAACGGCCTGAGTGATGGCCACGATATGGTTCTCGTTGAAGCTTCGTCTGAAGGAAGA
>JAICUC010000156.1 GCA_025936075.1 Nitrospira sp.
CTTTCTCACGGGAGGGTGCGCGAACGAACAAGAGAAGCGGGGGCATGAACTCTATACCCACTATTGCAGTGATTGCCATGGTGAAAGCGGCAAGCAGAATCAAGGTTTTAATTGGTCCGCTATGCCGGACCCGAAACCGAAAGATTTGTCGAACAAATCCGAAATGGGCACGTTCAAGGACGAGGAGCTCTTCAATACGATCTCACGCGACATGTTGGACACCAGCGAGGAGGGTGGCGATCCGATCGGAGACGACGACTTTGCGGTTCCGACGATGCCGACGTTCAAATATACATTGTCTGAGGACGAAATTTGGGCGATCGTCGGGCATGTGCGCACCTTGCACGGAATGAAGATGGAGTTTAATGTCGCGGCGCGCAAAGCCTCGCTTGAAGAAGGGCTGAAAGCTGCCCAGGCCAAATTTGACCAGGCCAAGCAGGCCTATGAGGCGGCAGAGAAAAAAGCCAGCGAAGAAGCGGAGCGGAAGAGTGAACAGTTGAAGAAAGATGTGGATGTGGATGAATCCGCCTATGCGGCAGAACAAACGGCGATGGGACAAGCCAAGAAAGACATGGATGCGGCACAGGTTGCACTGAACAACTTCTCCACAAGACCGGGCAAGGGGGTCAGTATTCCAAGGCCGGATCTGACAATCAAGCCCGCTGAAGCTGCAAAATTGGTCGACCGTGGGAAAAGGCTCTACGAAAATAAGTACGGTTGCAACGGCTGCCACAATCTGGCCGGTGAGGGCGGCAAAATCGGCCCTGCCTTGGATCGAGCGGGATTTCGGCTGAACGCGACCTGGATCTATCGCTGGCTGAAGAATCCGCAGGCTATGGACGCGCACACGCGCATGCCGGCATTGGGACTGAATGATGCGGATGCAAAGGCCGTGACCATGTATGTGGACACGTTACGTGCTCCCAAAGCGGAACCCGTTGCCGAGAAGCCGGTTGAAAAACCCTAGACCAGCATACCTGCGAAGAGTCCGGCGAGGATGGCGATACCAACCCATACGTGCTTTCGGAACATGTCAAATGCGTACGGCGGTGGAATCGGCCTTCGTAACCGACCGATCTGAAATAGAAAAAATACCGCCACGCCTACGAGTGCTGCGTAATATGGCCACCTCAACTGAGCGAGCCACCCGGCTGCGGTCAAGAAAGCCAGCATGATACCGAATGCCAAGCCCACTGCTTGGTGAACGGAAGACCCGAAGTACAGGGCGGCCGACTTGACCCCAATGCGTCGATCATCTTCCTGATCCTGGATCGCGTAGATCGTGTCATAGGCTACGGCCCAGGCGGCGGTTGCTCCAAAGAGACACCACACCGGCGCATCCAATTGTCCTCGTACCGCGGCCCAGGCCATGACCGTTCCCCAGCCGAACGCGATGCCAAGCATGGCTTGCGGGATATGGATCCATCGTTTCGAGTATGGATAGAGGGCTGCAAGAAAGACTGCGATCGGGGCGAGCCAGATTACGATCGGCCGAAGGAAAAACAGCAGGCTTGCCGCTACGGCAAGGAGCGCGGCCAATAGTATAGCCGCATGGCGTCGCGATAACTCACCTGAAGCCAATGGCCGAGTTTTAGTACGAGTGACCTGCCGGTCGAACGATTGATCCGCCAAATCGTTCATGATCACTCCCGCGCTCCGCATTAAGAACGATCCTGCGATGAAAATGGCTACTAGATGAGGTGGGGGAATCCCCCGGGCGGCCAGTACCAGCCCCCACATCGTGGGCAGGAGTAAGAGATAGGTGCCGGTCTGATTCGGCAGCCGGATCAATCGGGCAAGAGCAGGCCAAGAAATTCCCGAGGAGGCCGAAGATGACACAACCGGACCGGACATGGCGCGACCTTAGCCCAGAGAAAATAGGCTGTCAATGCGTCTCCGCCGGTTGTGACACCAATGCGAATTCGGTATAACCACAAAGTGAATAAGCTGCTACCCATGCCGAGCCTCTATTTCCCGTCATGCCGCCACGTCATCTCAGTCTGTGTGGTATTGGCGCTCGCCTTGTCGTGTGCCGGCTGTTCCTTCCTCAAGGGGGGGAAGGAGCCGGTCAATTCCCAACCGATTTCATTGACGCCGGTGATCTGGTTTTCACCCAGCGTGACGACAGCTGAGATGCCATACCTCGACGGTTGCGGTGAGACGAGATCGGTGGCTCTGGCTGACGCCCTTGTCGCCTCAGTCCCCAAGACGTTGACGGAAGTCTTTACCGGTGTCACGACTCAGAGCCAGACTGATGAAACCATCGCGTCCGACGGCGTGATTGAGGTTGGAGTAGGACTAAGACGGATCGAGCTTACCGTTCCCAAGCAGGCACAAGGAACCTATCCGGCAACGGCGACGATAGGAATTGAAATGGTGTTCTTGGCCAGGGACGGAGCGTTACTCTTCAGTAAGAAGCTCGAAGGTACCGGGCGTGGTACGGTAACAGTCGGGGAACCGTCGTGTCAGGTCGCGGGCATGGAAGCGATTGTTCAGGACGCCATGGACTCGGCGACAAACAGCTTGGCGCAACAAATCATGCAATCGGCGCAGATTCGAGAATACGCCGCTCAAAGAGCCACATGGGCGCCGATGGCGGCGCGTCCACGTCCCTCTGCGGTGACGTCGACTACGGAAGCCGTCACGTCGCTTCCTGCGGCGGTCGAGACGGCGGCCCAGCCGCTGCCGGTCGCTTCGACCGCGCCGGCTGTGCCGGCGCAACTGAGGTTTCGCGCCATCATCCGGGATGAAAATCAGGACCAATTCCTTCAGTCGGACGAATCCTTCACGATCGAAATCGAAGTGAAGAATGAGGGAATGGGAGAGGCGAAAGACGTGACAATCACGGCTGAAGGAAAAGCCGAGCTGGCCGCCTTGTTTCCCTCGGAAGTCCAAATCGGCAGCCTCCAATCGGGAGAGATTAAGCGCACCTCGATCACGCAACGGGTGACGGCATCCCAGGAACATCTTCATGGAGAATTGACGTTGAACTTGCGGACGACCAGCCCGGTCGTGTCTGTTCCCCCGCCCAAGATATTTAATTTTGGGGTCAAACCAAGAGTCATCGATGCCGCGTTGATTCCGGATGTCGATAACATGCCGAATTCCCTGGCGGCGTTTGATCAGCCCAAAGCCGTCATTATTTCGATCGGCGTTGGAACCTTTCTCGAGGGAGAGGTGCCGGCAGTCAAATATGCCCGCCATGATGCGGAAGTCATGGCCGAATATTTGCGCATCATCGGCGGTGTTCCAGGCGAGCGCATACGGATCTTGCTCGACCGACAGGCTCTCGTACGGGATTTGGAAGACACGTTTGAACGATGGCTTCGAAAGAAGGTGGACCGGGAGACTGTTGTCTATGTGTTTTTTGCCGGACGAGCACTGGTAGAGGGCGGGACCGGTGCAATCTCGCTCGTGCCGTATGATGGAACACTCACTGGGGCGAAGCAGCTCTATTCGCTGGTCCGACTACAGGAAGTGCTCTACCGACTTCCGATCCGGCGGGCTATTCTGATGTTTGACGTTTCGATGGACCCGTCTCCAGGCACCGCTCTTGCCGACATCCCTTCGCCTGCCTGGGAATCGTCTGTCAGCGAGGCCAGAAAAGATGTGGAGATGTGGATGGTGGGCAATCGAGATCTGCAAGAAGCCCATGCGTATGACGAAGGCAAGCATGGGTTGTTCACGTACCATCTTCTGAGAGGATTGCAAGGTGCTGCCGATGTGGATCGAGATGGGACTGTCATCGCCGGCGAACTCTGTACCTATGCTCGAGGTCAGGCGGCGCGTGTGGCTCGTGAGCAATTCGCTAACAAACACGATGCGCTCTGTTTCCCAGGAGTCGGGCGGGGAGGCATGGTGCGAATACATCCGGTGGCGAGAGGCAATAACCCAAAGCCGGTTCCGGTGCAGAAACAACCAAACCCTCCCGCCGACTCGCCAGGAACCAATCTGATGCAGATAGGGCCATAGATGAGATGAGCCGGTCTGCTTCATTGACAGGCTCATTGGTGGCCGTTATCATGCCGGGCAAGGTTTGATCCTGTCTTTCTCCTGTCTCACCGAAGGTGCCGGCGTAGCTCAGTTGGTAGAGCAGCGGTTTCGTAAACCGCAGGTCGCCCGTTCAATCCGGGTCGCCGGCTCCATTTTTTCAATCGGTTAGCAGTTTCTTGAAAACGACGTTCACAAAACGTAGTGAATAGCGTAGTGAAGCATTTTGGTGGCTTGATGGATGATTCACTTCTTGCCAATGATCAGTCGTCGGAACCGTCATGAAAGCCCCTAGAAGAGAATCGAATTACCATCCGCACACCCGACGGTAAGGAGCACACTTTTGAAGTGAGGCCACCAAGCGAGAGAGACTCGCAACCTCGCCTAAAGGAAGACAGTCGTCTTGTTGGGTGACGAAGCGAATCAGGTTGCAGATATAATCGTCTCCCCACCATAACCTTGTATGATCTGGCAAGTTAAATACCTGCCGACCCTCTGTGCGCACACGGCCTAGAACGGTCTGCCGAAACAGGGTGGTTGTTTCGGATTAGTCATACTGGTCTCGTTGATCTCTACCCCGCTCGTATTACGACTTTTGAGCGGCAGACTTCGACCGGCCGGGCAGCGTCAGCAAAACGAAAATCGCTAGGAGAAAACCCACCCCACCGCTGGCCTTGTAGCTCCAGTCCGCACTGTACGGCCAAAATGGAAGGACGGCAAGCAATACGACCCCCAGTACGATGATCACGATAGTATTCATTAAACTTCTCCCTTTGTTAGACTACTCACCCCGTACTTGACATGCGCGTGCTACATTCGAAAATTCACCATTAGAGATATGAACCCAGAACGATATTAGGATCTCATGTCCCTGCCACTCGAACTTCTTCCCTCCCAAGAGGCTCCGCAGAACAGCTACCTGTCATAAACTTAAACATGGCATGGTGACAAGGACTGCTAACCTTAGCTGCTAAGGGTTCTCCTAGTCAAATGGCGGGGAAGGTCATTGACACGTCTCTAAGTTAAAAAGCGGTTATCAGTAGAGCCCCCCCGGCACTATCCGCTACTCCACTACTACTAAAACAGTATCAGCATCACTCTCGGATCTGCTGCCGTGAGGCGAAACAATCCGTTCGACGGCTTGCGCCTTATGGGAAGGAGCGAATGAGCGTAGCGGTGCACCATTGCCAGCGTCTGCCACCCGCCGAGTTCCTGTAAAGTTCTCAGGTCTACCCCGGCCATGGCTAACCGGGAGGCAAAGGTATGGCGTAAGGTATGCGGCGTCACGTCCGGTAGTTTGGCCCGGTTACGAGCACGGCGAAAGGAGGTACCGATTCCTTCATACGGGAGCCGCCCTCCTTTGCGAACACGTAGTCACTGGTGGCAGTGACCTTGATGGTCTTCAGGGCTTCTAACGCGATGGAATTGAGGGGGACCGTTCTGGTCTTGCCATTTTTTGAATAACCAGCTTCGACGGTGACGGTGGCTTGCCTCAGATCGACGTTGGGCCATTGGAGGGTAAGTAGCTCAGCTTCGACACGAAGACCGGTATTAATCGCGATTCTCACCAAGGCGTGAAGCGTGCCCGAGAGTTGAGCGAGAAGACGGTGTTCCTCCTCCGGCTCCAAATATCGCTCTCGTCCTTTTGGCTCGCGGCGAAGCCTAACCTTCAGCGCGGGATTTGGGCCCTCATAGAATCCCCAGGCAATACACTTATTGTAAAGTGCCTTCATCGTGCTCATCTCACGATTGCCGCGAACAACGTCCGTGAAGGTCCCGCTCGTCGTCCCCATCTTCTGGGGATATCATTGTGAGCAAGTCGAGTGATGCGTAAGCGTCACCATGAAACATAGGCTGTTCAGCATGTTGCCTACTTGTTAGGCGTCCGCTGTGTCAGAACCAGACCACCACTCGTGGTAGGGACCTGAAATCTTCCGCATGTATGGCAGACTTCATCTCCTCAAGAGGATTATCGACGGGAGGTGCGACAGGACTGTCGCAGTCGCTTCATAGCGGCCAGCCTTGATCTACAAAACTATAGAGACGTCGTCACCGAGAATGAGATGGTCGAGTAGCCTGATCCTCAGTAAGTCTCCATCTTCCCGCAGTTGTGTGGTGAGGGTCCGATCTTCAGTTGAAACCAAAAGGGCGGGAGTCTTCGTGTGATCGTCAAGAAAAATAGAGGTCGATAGGCGCGTCATGGCGGGCTATCCTCCGGAGGAGCTATTAGCGGCAAGAGGAGCTTTCAATGGGCACGACATACGTTCGGTGTCCTCTTTCGAGAGTGCCGTATGAGATGACCACAGTCGCCTGAAAATCTGAAGCATCTGAGAGGTCGTGAAGACTACCCTCAAAGAGGGCAAAGAGAGCAGGTAGGGGTGGGCTTACAAGAACTCGACGTGTCCTTCCATCTCGTCAGCATCGAGAACCTGGTGGAGTAACATCAAGCCATGAATGGTCTCTCCAATCGACGTTCCTTGTGGGGCATACACGATGCCACAATGGGGATGTCCAGCAGCATGGAGACGGAGAAAATCGCTATCTTGCGTAAAAATCACCCGCCGTTCAGCACGGGCTCGTTGTATATGTACGGTATCGGGTGCGCTGAGGAGACCTGCTTCACCCACTGTCTTGATATCGACGCCTCGTTCTCGTAAGCCATACACAACGGCTCTGGGAACGTGTTCGTCGAGATAGAACCTAATTTTTCCCGGCATTCAGCTTGTGCTTGAGCTTGGAGGGCGTGGCTTGGCGTAAGGAGTCGGCAAAGGCCTGGCCGTCAGCCATGTCTTTGTCGATATCGGTGCGATGATCAAAATAGTATGCGAGAGCAGCATGGACATCGGCCAGCGTCAGACCGTAGTCGCTGGCAATTTCATCGACACTTTTCCCCAACCGTTCATGCCACATGACAATATCGCATACCGAAATACGATGGCCTGCAATACGGGGTTTCCCCCCTGCAATATCAAGGCTCGTTTCAATGTGCTGATCTAATGTTTTCGTAGTCATGAAGGCCCCCGTACTCGCACTAGCAATAGAGTCTAATGTAGCAGAGTTGTTTCTGATACACCAGAACCACCGACGAAGGGTCAATATGGATCGAAAGGGAGTCTTGGTAGTCAGATGCTTGGGGCATGCACTGACTGGGTTTTGTAATCAAAATGGTGTAGTACTCTACTCAGGGTCATCTGCTACCACGCTGCTACCAGGACAGGACAAACTACCCCTATCTAGGCCCATCTCGCCTACCTCCTGAGTTGTGGTTTCTTGTGCGTTTAGGTTGTCTGAGGTTGGATCTGGCACAATTCGTAAACCGCAGGTCGCCCGTTCAATCCGGGTCGCCGGCTCCATATATATCTGCGGAACTCCAACCAGCTCCGTGGTACTCGTTGCATTTGCCATCACAGTTACCTGTGTTGGTGTGACCATTGTCGGCATTGGTGAAGGGAGAAAAACCCTTAACCTTATCGAATCTATGAGCAAGATGTGTCAACGGAATAACTATCAGACCGGTCTCTACCGCATGAGCTTGCTGAGCTCTTGTAAAGTAACTTTAGATAGGTTCTAAACCCTTCCGCTCGCCATGCGACGAAATACATTGCTCCTATCAAGAAGTTCAGCATAAGTCCCCTGATCGGCAAGAGATCCGCCCTCCAGCAGATAAATGATGTCTGCTTGTTGAACCGTCCTCAGACGATGGGCGATCATAATAATCGTTTTCTGATGGAAGATTGTCCGAAGCCCTTCGGTCACCGCATCTTCGGTGAGGCTATCCAACGCACTTGTC
>JAICUC010000172.1 GCA_025936075.1 Nitrospira sp.
ACAGCGTGCCGCCGTTGGCCATTTGAAACAATCCGCGCTTCGCGCCCAAGGCGCTCGTGAACGCGCCCTTCACATGTCCGAACAACTCGCTCTCGAACAGCGTTTCGGGTATGGCGGCGCAATTGAGCGCCACGAACGGGCCCTTCCCGCGTCGGCTGTTCGTATGGATGACGCGGGCCATCACTTCTTTGCCGGTCCCGGTTTCTCCAAACAGCAAAATGGTCGCATCCGAATCGGCCACCTGCGCGATTTGCTGGAAAAGCCGTTGCATCGCGGGACTCCGCGCCACGACATTTTCGAGTCCGTACAGTTCCTTGACCAGCGACTTGAGCCGCTGAATCTCTCGGCTCATCCGCTGTTGCGCGAGCGCTTTCTCGATCGTGGCTTTCAGCTCTTTATCATCAAACGGCTTCGTCAGGTACCCGAACGCACCTCGTTGCATCGCCTCCACGGCATTGGGAATACTCCCATGGGCCGTCAGAATGATGACCGGAAGTCCCGGATGGCTCCTGAGCAGCTCTTCGGTCACCTCCAAGCCGTCTTCCCCGCGAAGACGCAGGTCGGTGATCGCCAAGTTGAACATCGTCTTCTTCGCCTCTCCGACCGCATCATGCCCCGTCGTACAAGGGGTGACTGAATACCCCATCGCGGACAATCGCATTTTCAACAAATGCAACAGCCCCTCATCGTCGTCGACTACGAGAATATTTTCTTGCTCCATTATGATCCCTTCTCCCAGGTGTTAGGGTGTCGTCTCGTGGCCCGGAACCGGAACGGTGGTCACCGGCGGCCGTATCGGCCGCACTTTTTCCCGCATTTCCTGATCGATTCGTTTCAATGCGTCGAGTTGCGTGGAAAGCTCCTCAATCTTTCTGTCCCGCTCGGCAAGCTGTTTTTGCATATTTTGAATCGATGCCGGATCGGGCGGCGCCTTGACCGAGTCTTTCTTCGACAATAGCGACTCGATCTTGTGCTCTCGATCCGCCAGCTCACGCTGCAAGGTCCCGACCGTTTCGGAATCGTCGCCTTTGGATGCACGAAGTTGTTGAATGAGCACCTCATGATCAAGCAAATTCCGCACCAGGCGATCGGCGACCGACGCCAACGATGTATTGGCCTCCGCAAGAAGCGGAGCTCGAAACACGGCTTCCAGCCATGATTTGTGTCCAGGAACGGTAGGTTGTTGCAGCAATTCAAGCCACGCTTTGCTTGATGCAGCGAGATGGCTCTTGGGGGCGACCGCTACAACCTTCTCAAAATATTTCTCTGCAACTTCGCGACTTTCATAGAGTCCGAGCAATCCGCGCGTAAAGTAGACATGGTCACAAGAGGCCGATTCTCCACATTTTGAGGCTAGGCTCTCTTGTTTCTTCGTAAGTGATTGAAACAATTTGGCTTCTCGATTCTCTGCAGAAAAAAGTGGACGAGAACCGGGTGGAGGGGTTGTCCAAGCCGCACACCCTACCAAGAAGAATAAGGTAGAACTGATGATGATGGGAGTTCTCGTCAGAGATAGCGTTTTTCTCGTCACGCTTGTCCTACCTTTTCTGGTTTTGCCAACCGTAGGATAAACCGTACAGTCGCCCCCTTGCCTTTCTCACTTTCGATCCAGATTCTTCCCCCGTGAGCTTGAACGACCTTCTTCGCCAAGGCTAAACCCAATCCACTCCCCGCCGTATGCTTCGCCTTCATGCGGCCTTGGACAAAACGTTCGAACACATGGGGAAGATCCTCCGGAGCGATGCCGGGTCCCGTGTCTGAAACGGTCACTTCAAGGACTCCGGCTTGTGGGTCGGGTTTCATTTGAACCTTCACCACGCCTCCCTCAGGACTGAATTTCAGAGCGTTTGAGAGTAAATTATCGAGCACCTGTTCCAAACGTGAGGCGTCCGCCTTGACCCACGCCCGCCCCCCGATACTTTCCAGCACAAGTTGCACATGTTTGGAGTCCGCCAAGAGACGAACCTTATCAATGGAAATTTCCCCGATCCGCTGGAGATCCACCGGGACGATGCGGTACTCCATCATCCCGGCTTCCATTTTCGATAAATCCAGAATCGTGGAGATCAGATGGATCAGCCGCCTACTGCTGTCGGCCATGATCCGAAGGATTGTCCGCTGCTCCTGTACCAGTGGACCCGGAATCTCATCGAGCAGGAGGTGCGTACCTTCTTGAATCGAGGCCATCGGAGTGCGCAATTCATGGGACACGTGCGCCAGGAACTCCGTTTTCATATCGTCTATTTCCTGTAGCTTTGTGCCCATCCAATTCACGGTATCGACGAGCTCGCGTAACTCCGCAGGAGCTTTGATCTGAAGGGACGCCCCGAAATTGCCTTGCCCGATCTGTTTGATGTGCCCTTCCAGCTGTCGAAGCGGACGTAAAATCGTATAGCTGGCAATCCCGGCAAGCCCCAACCCGAACACCAACGCGACCAAGACCAGTTGCTCTGTGACGGCCTCCGCTTGAGCCGCGCTTGCTCGAGATTCCGTCACCCCGACACTTACTCGAGCCTCGTGCAGATCGATATAGCCCTGAATCGAGGAAGACATCCGATCCATCAGCGCATCACGGCGGTTCTCATACTCCGGAGTCGCCTCACTGATCTTCCCCTTCGCGGTCTGCAATTCATTCTGAAAAAGCTTCAACTGCTCCTTGAGTAATTCGTCCGTCTCCTGGAGAATTTTCAATCCCTGAGGAAAACTTTCCTGGCCCCGTAGCAGCTGAAGACTGCGCTGAAATTCATCGACCTCTTCAGTAAGATTCGTCAGAAAGGTGCGATCTCTGGTCGCAAGGTATTTCTTTTCACTGTTCAATTGGGCATAGAGCGAACCCAGCAGCCTCTTCGCGGACTCGGCAGCCGGATAATGGTACGACGCCATCCGGGTACTCATCGCCGTCAACTGCCGAAGCTGAAAGAGCGCGTAAAGGTTGACCCCTCCCATGACTGTAATAATGACAAGAGAAGTCATTACCAATCGCCAAAAGATCGAAAGTTGCATGCGTCTCCACCTCCTCCGCGCCACATCGCGGAGGAATTCGCTCAAGTGTAGGCTAACCCATACACTATTTCAGCTCTACTTCACAAGCCAAAGAACCATCACTTACTTAGAAGTGTCGCAAACTGAGGGGATACATGTAATGAACCGACGGCCTATCCTGACGTCGACCCTACTGTCTGGTGCCGAACTGGTGAGAAAATAGACGTTGCCGCCTGGAGGACCCATGGAGCGACGCAAAAAGGTGGCCGCGAAACAGCAAAATCGCCATGGCCATCGGCGGAGTCAAGAGTAACAGGATGATCCCTTGCCCTTCGGAATCCAAACCCACGTAAGATAACCATCCCCCGATCGCGGTGAGCGGCAGCATGAGGATTTGGAAGAAGTCGAGACCCGCGCCCCGACCGACACGGCCGGAAAGCGTGAAAAACTCCTGCAGCCCGCTCGGCGACAGCACCACCGGCAAGATGAGAATCGCGAAGGGAAGAAACCACTCGACCCAATGCTCCAACACGAACTCATAAGAAGTCTTGAACACGTTGAGCGTTGAATCGTGTCGGACTTGATAGATCACTTCCGGCGCCGGATTCAAGAGGATGAAGACGAGCAGCAGAAAGGCCGACAACAGAAACTGTCCATAGGGATTTGCTTGCATCCCCATATCGAGCAGCATCGTCGGCAGCCACAGCACAAATCCCACGCCGATCACGTCCCAGAAGTAATGCCCAAAGCTCTCGGTCACATCCTTGAGCTGAATGGACCTCGCTCCACTCAGAGACAGCTCGATCAGCCGGAGGGTCGCCCCGACCAACAACGCATTGACGATGCCGAGGATGAACCCGCCTGCGATTCCCAAAGGAGCGGCGATCCGTGACGTTCCCAAAAACAGGACGGCAAATACGATCAGAGCCACCACGGTCACCCAACTTCGACCGAGCGAACGCCCGGTCGCATAGAGAACATGCCGATACAGCTGAAGTGTGGCTGAAACGAGGTTGACCATACCGCTGCGTACCCTAATCGGGATTGTACAAGAGGTCAAGAACCTGCCTGCATTATTCATGAAAATTCTGCCGCCATCGCGAATTCGCTGCCGCGACGAGCCTTCGGCGGGCAGGCTCGCCGCCGAGAACCATGCAGATGCCGGTGCATCGTTTGCCGGAATAGAAAGGTTCATGTCGGTTGACTTGCCCCGACCCGATGTTATCAGATGTCTTATCAACAAGTGTCTTTTTAGGAGTGAGTCACCATGGATGTGAACCGAATGACAGTCAAACTGCAAGAGGCACTCCAGTCCGCCTCTGCCCATGCGCAGCGACGAAGCCATCAAGGCATCGATGTGGAGCATGTGCTGTTGGCGCTGCTCGACCAGGAGGGCGGAACGACTCCTGCCCTGCTCGAGGGGGCCGGTCTCGCCTTGCCTGCCGTTCGGCAGGCGGTCGAGCAAGCATTGGCCAAGCTGCCGCAAGTGCAAGGTTCCGGGGCCGCTCCGGGCCAAATGCATATCACTCCCCGCCTGAACCAGGTCCTCAACCATGCGGAGGACGAACAAAAATCACTCAAGGATGATTTTCTCAGCGTCGAACATGTGCTGTTGGCGATGGTCCAGGAAGGAGGAGTGCTCAAAAAACTGGGACTCACCAGGGACCGTCTGCTGGCCGGATTGCAACAGGTGCGCGGCAATCAGCGTGTCACCAGTCAGGATCCCGAAAGTACCTACCAGTCGCTGGTGAAATACGGGCGTGATCTGACCCAATTGGCCGGACAAGGCAAGCTCGACCCCGTCATCGGTCGCGACGACGAAATCCGGCGTGTAATCCAGATCCTTTCCCGCCGAACCAAGAACAACCCTGTGCTCATCGGCGAACCGGGGGTCGGCAAAACCGCGATCGTGGAAGGGCTGGCGATCCGTATCGTCAAAGGGGATGTCCCCGAAAGTCTCAAACACAAGAAGCTCTTCGCGCTGGACATGGGATCGCTCGTCGCCGGGGCGAAGTTTCGCGGAGAATTCGAAGAGCGGCTCAAGGCCGTGCTCAAGGAGATTCAATCTTCCCAAGGTCAGATTCTGCTGTTCATCGACGAATTGCATACCGTCGTGGGAGCGGGGGCGGCCGAAGGCGCGATGGACGCGGCCAATCTGTTGAAGCCGATGTTGGCCAGGGGCGAATTGCACCTCATCGGCGCCACGACGCTCGACGAATATCGGAAACATATCGAAAAAGACGCGGCCTTGGAACGCCGCTTTCAGACCGTCTTGGTCGATCAACCGTCCGTGGAGAACACCATTTCCATCTTGCGCGGCCTCAAAGAGCGATATGAGGTCCACCATGGCGTGCGGATCAAGGACAGCGCGCTGGTCGCGGCGGCGAAATTGTCGCATCGATACATTTCCGATCGGTTTCTTCCGGATAAAGCCATCGACTTGGTCGATGAAGCCGCCGCGCGGCTCAGGACCGAAATCGACAGCCTTCCGGCCGAACTGGACGAGGTCTCACGCAAGGTGCTCCAGTTGGAAATCGAACGGGAAGCGTTGAGGAAAGAGAAGGATCCGGCGAGCGCCGCCCGCTTGACCGCTCTCGAAACCGAGCTGAACGAAAAGCAACGCGACTTGCAGACGCTGAAAACCAGGTGGGAATCGGAAAAAACCTCCGTCTCCCGCCTCCGTAAAACCCGTGAAGCGATCGAAGACGTCAAACTGAAGATCGACCAAGCCGAGCGGGCGTATGACCTCAATCGGGTGGCGGAGCTGCGGTACGGAGAGCTGCCTCGGCTCGAACGGGAATTGGAACTGGAACAGCAGCATTTGGGAAAGAAGCAAGATGAGACAAAGCTGTTGAAGGAAGAGGTCGATGAAGACGAGATTGCCGCCGTGGTCAGCCGATGGACCGGCATTCCCGTCTCTCGTTTACTCGAAGGGGAAACCGACAAGCTGTTGAAACTCGAGGACCTGCTGCATCAGCGTGTCGTGGGACAAGATGAAGGCGTTCGGGCCGTCGCGGACGCCGTGCTTCGTGCCCGGTCGGGCATCAAAGATCCCAATCGCCCGATCGGTTCATTTCTGTTCCTTGGCCCGACCGGCGTCGGGAAAACAGAATTGGCGCGGGCGCTGGCCTCAATTCTTTTCGACGACGAAGGCAATTTGATCAGAATCGACATGTCCGAATATATGGAAAAACACACGGTCGCCCGTCTTATCGGCGCGCCTCCCGGCTACATCGGCTACGAAGAAGGCGGTCAACTCACCGAAGCCGTTCGGCGGCGCCCGTTCTCCGTGATCCTGTTCGATGAAATCGAAAAGGCGCACCACGATGTCTTCAATATCTTGCTGCAAGTGTTGGACGACGGGCGACTGACCGATTCACAAGGCCGCACGGTCGATTTCAAGAACACCGTGTTGATCATGACCTCCAATATCGGCAGCCCGCACATTCTCGAAGCGCAACAACGCGGCGCGTCGTATGAGCAAGTCAAGACGGTCGTCATGGGTGAATTGCGCCAACATTTTCGCCCGGAGTTCTTGAACCGAGTCGATGAACTCGTAGTGTTCCATCCGCTGGGCACCGAACATTTGGTCAAGATCGTGGAAATTCAGTTGGAGCGTCTCCGCAGCAGACTGGCGGAACGTCGGATCACCCTGTCCATCACGCCTGCCGCGCTCCAGCACCTGGGAGAACGCGGCTATGATCCGGTCTATGGCGCACGCCCCCTCAAGCGCCTCATTCAGCAGGAATTGGAAACCCCGATCGCACGATTGCTGGTGAAGGGAGAATTGCGTGACGGGGACACCGTGTCGATCGATCTGAAGAACGGAAGCCTCATCCTGACGCCGACCGTTACCGGGACAGCGGGCGTTTCCGCCTAGCAGGATGTTGACAGACTATATTGCAAGTACGGCGATGCCAGAGATCCTCAAATCCCATTTTTACAGGAGCTCACAGGCTGATCAAAAAGACCGTCCAGCAAGGCCGCAGCAAGCGAGGAGGCGAAGCGTACTCGGGGCCGTACGTTGAGCCTCTAAGCGCCGCGAGAACGCCGCTGGCGGGCTTTTTCAACAGCCTGCTAGCCGATAGAGACCGCGCCTCCGTCAGCATCGTGCGTCAGCCCGCTCTGCTGCTGCTTGTCGAGCTTCCATTCCTTGGGGGAAATCTCCAGCAGGTGTCCTTTCATCGTGTGAAACGCTCCTCGCGACAACGCAACCACGTCGGAAGCCTTCACTTCGAAATGGAGAACAAGTTTGCCGGATTCGATTTCTTTCATCGCCACACTCTTGTTCGTCTTCGTCATTTCATAGGCGCGCCGTTCGTTGAACGTGATGGTGCTGTCCACCACCTTCGCCAACAGGCGACCGTTCGCGTCGAACAACGCAAAGTTCACCAGGAGAGCCCCCGTTGAAGGATGCCGGGCGACTTCAATTTGCGGGACACCCTCAATGTCGATGGTGCCGTTGGAATTTCGGTACAG
>JAICUC010000345.1 GCA_025936075.1 Nitrospira sp.
ACGAGGAAATGCCCCGGCATGCCGATACCGAACAGCGGAAGCTCCAAACGCTGTCCGATCAAGAGGTAGACCGCCGATAGGCTGATAGGAATGCCGACGCGCCGGTCCATGACGCAATTGAGGTAGCTGTTCTCAATCTCATAGTAGTTTTTGGTATTCCCCTTAAATCCTTGTTCAATAAATAGATAGCGGTTGAGTGCGTTGACGGCTTCTTCTCCGGACGCTCGATAGCCGATACGTGCTCGAACTTCGCCTGCCATGGTATCGAGCTGTTCACGATAGCGAGCGATGTCGAGCGTGGGATAGGCATAACGAGCGATCATAAATGCGCTGGCTTCCAGGCTCATGGCATCGTCCGAGAGGCCGGCCAGGCCGGCCAATTCATCCTCCAGCTTGCATCCTCGGATTTCCTCGAGCACGGAAGCGATGCGATCAGCCATCTCCGGCTGTTCGATTTCCGCTTCTTGGAGAAGCGGAACGGCCAATGGGCCGATATCAATGAGTCTCCCACTGATGGTACGGACAATTCGGTCGTCCTCATCGGAAAGGAGACGAATAAGCGCGCGAATTTGATTTTCAGGCATCATCTCCTACGACTCTCTGTCGTTCACAGACTAAGGTATGGCGTCATTAAGGTCATGATCCGATGGATTACGTCGTCAGTCAAGAGATGCATGGTTCATGTGAGGTTACCCCATGGCACGGCGGAATGCCTTGGCCCCGCCGTACAGACAGAGGGCATCGAATACGAGCATGACCAAGACCACCATTCCTACGTGCGGCAAGGCTTCAGTCCAGCCTGATAAAATGAGAGGCCGCACCGCATCGATAGCCCAGGTCATCGGGTTGAATTGCGCAAGAAAACTCATCCAACCCGGCATCGCCGTCAACGGAACCAACGCGGAGCTGAGGAAGATCATCGGCAGCGAAAGAAATCCCAATACGGAGAAGAAGTCCCCGTGACTTTTCACGGAGAAGGCCATTGCCATGGAGATGGCCGTCAGGCCGATCCCGAACATCATCCCGATCAGCAAGATGGTCGCCACGCCGAGGATGCCCGTCGCGGGATGAACACCGAAGAGATACGACACGCCGAGAATCACGAGGACCTGCATCGACGTGATCGCCATGACGAAGATAAAGCGGCTCAGGATGACCGAGGTCCGATGAATCGGCGTGGACATCAACCGTTCGAGGAACCCGTTTTCCTTATCGAAGAGCAGATCGACGCCCCCGGCGAGGCCATTGTTCAGGACCGTCATGACGACGACACCGGCCGCGAGGAAGCTGATGTAGTTGGGGGCCTGCATGACCTGTGTATCTGCGGCACGTTGGAACAGGTTGCCGAAGAAGATGAGCCAGAACAGCATCGGCTGAACCAAAGTGAACAGCATGCTGAATCTTTCCCGGCTCAACCGCCGAACCCACCGCATCGTCAATGCGCTGATCTCTTGCCAATAGTGCGCCACGTGACTCCTTTGCCTATTCCGACTCGCCTTCAGGGATTGTTTCGGTGATAGCCCGCCCCGTATGCGCGATAAACACATCGTCCAAGCGTGGACGGTTGTATTGGATAAACTCGACCTCACACCCTAACCGATTGGCCGATTCAAGAATGGTGGGCAAGGCCTTTTCGGGCGTTTCTACTCTGATATCCAAGCCTTTGGTGGTCGCTCTCACGGTCTTGATCGCCGGACGACCGGTAAGGTCCGACTCCAGCGACTGGGTCCGGCTCGTCTCTTTTAGAGTGAGGGACACGATATCCCCGCCAAGGGCGATCTTGAGCTCGGCTGGAGAGCCCAGCGTTTTGATCGTGCCGCCGTCGATAATGGCAAGTCGATCGCAGAGTTGATCGGCCTCATCCAGATAGTTCGTCGTCATCACGACCGTCATCCCACGGGCCTTGAGCATCCGCACGTATTCCCAAATCCGGAGACGGCTTTGCACGTCGAGACCCAGGGTGGGCTCGTCCAGGAACAAGATTTTTGGGTCAGGCAGTAATCCACAGGCAATGTCGAGCTTGCGTTTCATGCCACCGGAATAGGTTTTGGCAGGACGGTCCGCATGGGCTTCCAGATCGACCAGTTTGAGCAGCTCACCGATGCGTTTCGCCGCTTCTTCTTTCGTCAGGTGATAGAGCGCACCGAGGAGTTGGAGATGCTCGCGTCCCGTCAGAAAGCGGTCGATCGCCCGTTCTTGAGGCACATATCCGATCACAGTCCTGACACGGTCCGCCTCGCGCACCGTGTCGTAACCCATGACGGTCGCCGTGCCCGATGTCGGGTGCAGCAATGTGATGAGTGTGCGAAGCGTGGTACTCTTGCCTGCGCCGTTGGGTCCCAGTAGACCAAAAATCTCTCCTGCGTAGATTTGGAACGACAGGTCATCGACGGCCTTATGATTATCATACGTTTTGCACAGACGGCTGACGTTGATTGCAATGGTCCGATCCATTTTTACTTCCAGCCCTTCGTACCGTGATGTTCGTGCAGCATGAATTGAACCAGATCGTTCAATCGACGAGCCCGCTGGTGAAGTCCGTCCGCTTCCAGCAAGAATTGTTTTTCCAAGGGTGTGCAGTCCAGATAAGTGGAGAGGGTATTGACTAAGACTTCGTCGCTGACTTCTTCGCGGAAAAACCCTTGCCACGCAGCGCTATCTTCCCTCGCCTGGAGATATCTCCCTAGCACGTCGACCAGTGCGCGACGAACGCCTTTCGTCAACCCCTCGTCGGAGCACATGGGCGTGACACGAATCGTCGCTTCGCGATACGGTTTGTCGAAGTGTTCTTCGGAAATCTCACACCGTTCGAGCCCTTGCAGCAAGATGTTGGAGCGACCGTCCGGCAAGGGTTGCACACTCACGATCCGTCCGATACAGAGCGCGGGGTAGATTGCCGGATTTCCATAGTAGTCCGGCTCCCATCCTTCTTTAAGGAGCGCCATGGCAATGCATTGATCGCCCATCGTCACATCGGCGACCATCCGACGATAGCGTGGTTCAAAAATATGGAGCGGCAGGTACGTTTTGGGAAAAAAGACGACGTTGGGTAATGGGAATACCGGAAGGCGACTGGGAATTGGGAAAGGTTCGGCATATTTGGACGGACTCCGGTCAGACGGGCCCCGCTCACGATCGGTCTGCATGAGGCTCACGATAGCTGAGAGTTGTGAAAATTGTCAACGGCGTGCGCTGCGCACCGAGCCATGGATAAATGCAAAACATCGCTCTGTGACAGGCGATTTGTTCGATCATGAGCACACATGATATAAACAGCCCAAGACATCGGGCTCTAGTCCGATGCGTTGGTTGCCCTTGAACCGAGGTGGATGATGCACATCGTTCCACGAGTAATTCTCATGGTGGTTTTCCTGGCCGTCGACCTCTGCCGGGCATCTGGAGCCACCCCACCTCCGTCTCCGTTTCAGTCGGCGACGGTTGGGTATCGGTACAATTTCCCACGAGACCATGGATCTCACCCGACCTATCGAACCGAGTGGTGGTACTACACCGGCCATCTCCATGCCACAAGCGGCCGGTCATTCGGGTTTGAATTGACGTTCTTCCGCCGAGGGGTTCCGCCTGACGAAATTAAGACACTCCCGTCAAAATGGTCGGTGAGGGATCTGTATCTGGCCCATTTCGCTGTGACCGATATCACCGGGAAACGATTTCATTTCTCAGAAAAGCTCAGCCGCGAGGGGTTGGGGAAGGCCGGGGCCGACGAATCGCAGCTGCGTGTCTGGATCGATGAT
>JAICUC010000034.1 GCA_025936075.1 Nitrospira sp.
CAAATAGCCGATTATCCTTTGCCGTCACGCCGACGGTCTCTTCACGCCCTGGCAGCAGAGGCTCGATCTTCGCCCACTGGTCATCACGCAACCCGTATCGTCTCACCATCCGTAAGCCCCTCCCTTGGCCTGGAACGGAGTGAAGCACAACACGATGGCGTTGTGAACCTAGAAAATTAATTGATGACACGCCCTAGTCGGAAGAGGTGCTGAGTGGAAGGTGATGTCATACCTCATCTGCAGAACGATCTCGGTCGAACATCTCCAGATGAGTGGGTCGCTGGTGACCCATTTATATCCATAGCCGTTTTGCCAGGATCGTGATCGGTACCGTTTTAGGCGCGCTGTTTAAAGTGCTGTATGCGGAGCGCCAGTAAACCATCACAACTCGAAAGGAGGTGATACCCCATGACAACGTGGATCATCGAAGCGCTTCTGATCAGCGCCATTATAGGGCTGATGCATACGGTACTATCTTTGGGTCGCGAGTAGGTGAGCCCTCTCGTGAGAAATGGAGATTTGATTGTGTCGGACGAGAGCCGCAACGGGATGTTCCTGGTCCAGCGGCTCTCGTCGAAAAGGAGAAATCAGTCTTTAGGCGAATTCGGTTCCGTCACTGCACCCTCAGCCTATTCCCCACCGTCGAACCGGTTGTTTTTTTATTAAACTGCTCCTCTTCAGTCCTCAAAATTTTACTGGCCTGTAACATCTACCTAACGCCGGCGCAACAGCACATTGATAGCCTGGAGCTAATATAAAAACAATAAATAAGGAGGATCGGTATGGTCACAGTTGGCAACTTAATGCAGAAGGAACCAGTAACAGTGGACGCAGGTACCTCGGTCATCGAGGCGGCGAAACTGATGAAGGCCTGCAACGTCGAAAGTGTGTTTGTGGCCCGCCAAGCGCGGATCATCGGTATCCTCACGGAATCGGACGTCGTCAAAAAGTTCGTGGGAACTGAGAAAGTGTCCTACTTCGTACCCGTGGAGGACATCATGAGCAGTCCGGTCCCCGACATTGAAGAGCGACGGCCGTTGACGGAAGCCGCCGATCTCATGGATAAGCATCGGACGCTCCACCTCGGCGTGACCAAAGGAGGAACGCTCGTCGGTCTGGTGTCGGTGCGGGATTTTCTCCGACCGGTGTCCATCGACGACTTTTAACGACTCTGCCTTTCTTGAGCCCACTGCCTACTTGACGGCTCATACCTTTTTGCCCATGTCGCCATTCACATGGCGACCCTCCCTGCCATTCCCTCATGCCCCCTGAGTTGCATTTTGCCTTCCTCTGCGTTGACACTTAAGGGGACTTGCCCTGCTGTGAGGATTTCACGATGATCCGATTGGATAGACAGCTCCCTCGTCGCGGCCGCCCTTCCCCAATCTCGTCACAACCAGAACGTGAACTGAAGCTGACCGTTGCTCCAGATTTCCACCTCCCTCGGCTTCCCGGCACGCCGCTCCCCCGTCGGCTCCTGATCTCCACCTACTACGACACCGCCGCCTACGACTTAGCCCATGCGAAGATGACCCTTCGCTATCGAATCGAACGGGGGAAGAAATCATGGCAGCTGAAAATTCCGCTGGGAGACGATCGGCAGGAGATCGAAGTGAGCGGCGACCAGGTCGATCCACCGGCCTCTCTGCGCGGATTACTGACTCTCCATCTTGATCATCGGAAGCTGGTACCAGTGGTCACGCTGCGCGTCTGGCGAAGGGGCTTCCTCGTGCGACATGGCCGAGTGCCGGTCGCGGAGATCGCCCTCGACACGGTGTCCGTCGACAAGAACGGCGGTGTGATCCCGCGCTTTCGCGAGCTCGAAATCGAACAGCGGCAGGGCGACGAGGCCTCACTGCGTGCCCTCGAACAGCAGTTGCGAGAAGCGGGGGCGTCCGATCATGACGGACGGCCCAAGTTCTTTCGTGCCCTCTCACTCCACCCACCTACCCCAGGAACGCAGCCTGACGCGGAGGCGCCGGTGGTCGAACACCTGAAGTGGGCGCTCGCTCAGCACGTCGGGTGGCTCCTTGCCCATGATCCCGGCACGAGGCTCGGCACTGAAAGCGAGAGCCTGCATCAACTGCGGGTCGCGACCAGACGTCTGCGCGCGGTCCTCCGCACGGCCAAACCAGTCTTCCTCACGGCATGGGTCACGTCACTTCAAGAAGAGCTTAAGTGGCTCATCGAGCTGCTGGGGTCAGCCCGCGACCTCGATGTTCAGATCGCCTATTTCACAGAGGAATCTGTTGAATTGGACATGCGTGATCGCAAACTGTTGGTCCAATTTATTTCCCATCTTCGCACCCAACGAAAGGCCGTGCAGCAGATGGTGCTCAGCGAACTCACGAGCGCCCGATATTTCGAGCTCATTCGGCGGCTTCAACAAGCAGCGAGGGTTCCCTCGGTCGTAGAGTCTCCCCTGACCATACGCCAGCTCGCTCGGCGAGAGTTCAAGAACCTGCGCAAGGCGATTCATCGCCTCGCTGCTTCCCCATCGGCCACCGCGCTTCACAACGTCCGCATCAAAGTGAAACGCGCCCGCTACGCGGCGGAACTCGCTCGCAGCTCGGTGGGTAAACCCGCTGCTCGTTTTATCAAGTCCGCACGAGCGATCCAAGATCGGCTGGGCCTCCATCAGGATGCGATCCAAGCAGAACGTCACATTCGACAGTTTCTGAAGTACTCGACGAGTGTCCGCGCTGCATTCCTCGCCGGACGCATGGCCGAACGGCAGCGCCACCGGCGAGAAACCGTCCGCAAGGACATGAAACTCCTGTTCAAGAGGTTTCTTAAACAAGGGAAGAAGGCCTGGGGGTGAGGTGATCGGGACTTACTTCACTTTGGACAATTCGGCTGGAATTCTGATCTCTTTCCCATCTTGCAGATTGATGACGAACACCGACGATGCAATAGGATCAAACTGTTCGTAGGCGAAGAGCGCCGTGAACCGTGATCGGTAGACCGGGCCGCTGCCTTCGTTCTTTCGCCCGCGTTCAGCTTTGCCGATATCGATAGGCTTGATCCGCTTCGATCCTTGCTGCAATTCAATCAATGCGCCCTCGGCGAAATACTCGTCATCGCCGCACAACTGCACGTCCATTTCCATATTGGGCATGTCCATCACTTTCCGGATGAACTCCTCGGGCATGCGCACGTCCATCTTTCGCTTCTTCGATTCTGCCGCCTCTTGGCGACCAAAGGCTTCCAGCCGATACCGCTTGGTGCGAAGAACAGCGCTCGCGCCACAGGGTTCTTTCTCCGGATCAGCCCCTACGCGAGTCGCTAAGGACGCCTGCTGAAGGACCTTCTTCACATCTTCGGGCGAATTGGCCTTTTCCATCGGAATTCGCCCAATCTCCAATGCTTTGTGGGCCTCGTCTGACGACAGATTGACATCAATCGCCCACACACCGCTGTTCCCTGTCACAAGGATTCCGATGAAACCCAACAGTGACGCAATCTGTTTGCAAAAAGTCATACCTTCCCTTTATACAGCGTCGGCATGGCAACGGTCCAACGCAAAATCAGATGGATGGTGTGCATTGTAGGGAACCCGTCATGCCTTTGCAATTAGGCCGCGAATCGATTCCAATTCGCATATGGCTTGCGCCGATACAGGTCTTCTATGTTTACGAGAATAGGATAACCAGCTGACCGAAGCAGATGCGCCACCAGCTTCAGCGGAAATCCCACCACGGTCGTATAGTCGCCGTCGATCCGTTCCACCAGATCTCCTCCGTTCCCTTGGATCGCATAGGCACCGGCTTTGTCCATCGATTCCTCTGTTGCAAGATACCGCTCGTAAATCTGTCCGTCATCCGCTTTCATCCGAACTTCCGCCGTGGCAACCTTAACCGACTCAATGTTTTGCTCGTAGTCGCATAAGGCGACGGCAGTATAGACATGATGGGAACGGCCGGCGAGGCGGGTCAACATGGTTCGTGCATCGGCGAGGTCTACCGGCTTCCCGAGCAGTCGGCTGTCGAGATCAATTACCGTGTCGCTGCCGAGCACGAGGGCTCGCGGCCTCGCCAGTACCACGGATCGAGCTTTTTCAAGGGCGAAGCGCCTGACCTGCTCGATAGGTGACAACCCCGCTGTGAGGTGCTCATGAAATTCAGATGGATACACCTCGAAGGAAAGACCTAGCAAGGCCAGGAGTGCTTGGCGGCGTGGTGAACTCGACGCCAGCACTAACTGCATCGTGAGACCAGCACACTCGGCTCATCGGCTGATTCAGCCTGGGGTAGGTCCGTTACTTCCGGCCGATTTTGAAAATCTTCGAGAAGGACATGGAGTTCTTCGACCGAAGAGACCCGCACCATACACGCGCGAAGCGAAGCAGCATGTGGAAAGCCTTTACAATACCAGCCTAGATGTTTACGCATACGATAGAATTGCTGTTCCCCAACCAGTGCCTGGAATTGTTGCGCATGATCGGCCAACACGGCGAAGCGCTCATTCAGCGAAACCTCACCGGGATCTCGTCCGACGTCCGTACCATCCATACCACGGGCGCGCATGCGGGCCTGCTCTTTTGAACGAAAGAACCATGGTGCACCAAGCACACCGCGCCCGACCAACACTCCGTCTACTCGGGTTTCACGAACTCGTACCCCGATGTCGCCAAGGCTTTGAATGTCCCCATTTCCCACCAACAATGTTCCCGTTCCCTTTACCAACGAGGCCGCGCGCCCAATGGCCGACCAGTCCGCCATGCCTCGATACATTTGCCGGAGCGTTCGCCCATGGAGCGAGATCACGGCGGGTTGTTCCATCAAAAGCTCTTCGACCCATCCTTCCACCGTCACCGCCTCATAGCCAAGGCGTGTCTTCACGGAAAGTGGCAGTCGGCGTCGCGGGGTCGGACCGGTTTCGCCGCGTTGCCGATTCAACCGTTCAAAGACGGCAACTCGCGCCGGCTTAAAGCCTGCCTGTTCAAGTGTCTGTCCGCAGGCCCAATCCTCGATTCCACGTTTGGCTGCTTGCATGATCGTGCGAGCCAGTTCCGGAGTGCGGATCAATCCGGCACCAGACCCGGACGATGCCACGCTCTTCGACGGACAACCCATGTTGATGTCCAGTCCGTCGAATCCCAGTTCACACACAGCCTGCGCCGCCAAATAAAAGAGATTCGGGTCTTTCCCATAGAGCTGTGCCACGATCGGACGCTCCCTCTCGCTGTACAGGAGCGTCTCCAAGTGAATCTCTGTTCCGTAACAGACGTCATGGACATGCGTAAATTCTGTAAAGCTGACGTCCGGCTTCCCCTGCTGGGCGATGACAGATCGAAAGCAGGCATCGGTCACACCGTCCATTGGGGACAAACCTATAATGGGACGTTGTAGGTCCAGCCAAAAGTTCATATCAGCTCACCGACACTTGAACGCCGGGGTCGTTAGCGAACCGGTAGGCCTGCCGAAGTTCCTCGGCCTCTTTTTCGACAGTGTCTTGCAACTCCGGCGCTACCTCATGGACAAACTCCACAAACCGTTCGATTTTCAACAAAAAGAAATCATAGATGCCGGAGAAAGACCGGGGCTCTCTGAACCAGAACGCCACAAATCCATAGAGCGATACATTACGCTCTCTGAGGCGGCGACAGGATTCTACAAACATGTCCTCCACCTTTCCTCCCCAGTGAAGAATCTCATACGGAAGATAGGCGGAGCGATAAAGATCCAACTCTTGGATACCGGCCGTCCCTAGGCTCCATTCTGCTCCTACCGGCTCGGTTTTGCCCGCCAGTACGCGTGCATATCGATCATAGGCCGCCTGTAGAATAGGCATGTCGGGTATCGCCATCTGCCCTTCTGGCAATGAGCGGATCTCGAAATCTGGTTCGGCCTGCTCGGTGTAGTTCGGTCGGCGGAACAACGGCCCATAGCGTCTGGAGAATTCTGCAAATTCGTCCACGATCAATTCGACCGGCTTTGTATCTACCTCCAAGGCAATGCCTTTCAGGCTGGTAAGCTTAGGATGGCATAGAATCTGATCGAGCATCTCGAACAAGACGGTCGGAATGGGGACGGCATGGTCATCAATCCAGGCAGGAAGCGCATCATCGTCCATGCCCCCGCTCAGCCGAGGTGCGAAGGCTCGGTGTGATGCATGAACGGCCAGACCGGCCATGTGAATCTCAACAACACGATCCATAGGGAACTCGTTGAGAAATTCATCGACAAATCGTGTGAGCGACATAGCTCGATGCGCTCCGGAATATCGAAACACCGTCCAGAGATGGCCCACGTCCAAGACCAGACCGCAGGGAGACTGTTCGCTGACGACTCGAAAAAACTTTGGGATGGACATTGTCCCTGCGACAAAGTAGGTGAGTGGCGGCATTTCAAGCAGGACCAACGGCGTGCTTCCATTGGCCAAACGACACTGTTGATCGAGCAGACCTTGGATCAATCGTGTATTATCAGCCACCACCTTTGCGCTTAACGGAGTGTAGAGGGGGGGAAGATAGGTCCCATAATAATAGCCGGCGAGATATTTGGTCGCACATTCATGATTCAGCCAGGCACTTTGCAAAATCCTCAGTTGTTCCGCGGCCTCAGAGATTTGCCGTCCAAACGCCCTAGAACCGGCCATCTCGGGCTGAGTGATCCACAACCCTTCGCCATGGTATGTCAGCAGACCGGCGCCGACCTCTTTCCGTGCGGAGGACAAAGCCATGGAGGCCGCACGGAACACTTCAAAGTAGGCAGGCAGCACTTGACGTTCTTGTAGGCTTCGCCGCAAGCTAGTGAGGTCGGGAGCATGAATATCAACGGAGAGGCCAAGCCCATGCACCTGAATTGTCCCGAGCCGATGAATGAACTCTCTATGGTAAGGCCCACTCGACACCATCGTTTCTCGCTTGCCTTCGGTCAAAATGCATTTCTAGTGTATGCCGTCAACCCATTGAATGACAAGACTTTCACCCTCTCATGGTCCCAAGGAACCTTCTGCTATACTTGGCATACATTGCGGCCAGGAGGGGGTCAGATTCGTGAGAAAAGAGGATCTCGCTAAGGAATGGCGGACAAGGGCGATCACCAGCAAAAAGCCGCAGATCACCAGATCATATTGGTTGCACATATGATGACACCCGGCGTCGTTCAGATTCCAGGCGATGTATCGGTCACCGAAGCGGCATCGCTTCTGGAACGCGAGCGAATGCCTTGCCTTCTGGTCAAGGACACGGAGTCTCGGTTCGGACTCATGACACCGACCGACATCGTCAAAAAAGTCGTCGCGCAGGGCCTCGAACCGGATGACATCGAAGTCCGAACCATCATGACACGACCTGTCCAATTCATCGAGTACGATCGAGCGATGGATGAAGCCTCGGCGCTTATGATGTCAGCCGGGACACCAATCCTCATCGTCACGAAACAAGATCAACCGGTCGGCGTCCTCACCGCGAGAGACCTGATTCTTTCTCCAAAGCGATGCGCGACGAACATCTCCGCCACTATCAGTGTCATGGAGGGAGAGCGTGTTGGAGCGGAACATGAGGTTGCCATCTCACAACTCAGCCATGCCGGGGCCAAGGTGGAGTCTTCCGCGCTGCTGTTGCCGGGAACCAAAGTCCTCGTGAGCTTTTGCCTCTCTGAGTTGATGAGTCCTTTGACCATCCGAGGAACTGTCTTGAATAACCTGAGAGTTGAGCCGGTGTCCGGCACGACCGGTTCGCTTATGGCACCACCTCGCGGTGTAGAGGTACAGTTCGTCGATCTCTCTCCTGCAGACCAGTCCAGAATCAAAGCCTGGGTGTTAGCCAATCTCCCTACGTCTTTCGACCCTTCTTAGGACCAGATTCCGCCAATCTTTGACCAACGTCCGATCCATTGGTACAATTTTTTGTCTCCACCTAGAGAGGACACCATGAATACGACCGGCAGGTCTCCGCAGATTCGACCCCGTCCCGCCTTATCGCGAGATGAAATCATGCATCAAATCAGTGCCCTTCTTGATAGCCGTGAAGATGACCTGCATGCCGCTCTCATGACAGAACTCCTGACGGGATTACTGAAACTCCACGACGCGCACTTAGACCTCCTGGATGTGAAAATCGTGAATCGTGCCGTCAAAGAATTGCGTCATGCATTCAGTGTCTTCCACGGATACCGCCATCGCCAGAAGGTCAGCATCTTCGGCTCAGCACGAACTCTGTCCGACGATCCCAATTATGAACTGGCCTACCAGTTCGCCCAAGCCATCGTCCGGGAAGGGTTTATGGTCATCACGGGCGGGGCGGATGGGATTATGCGTGCCGCTCAAGAGGGTGCCGGACGCGAGAACAGCTTCGGCGTCAACATCATGCTGCCGTTCGAACAAGGTCCTAACTCCACGATCGCCGACGACCCGAAGCTCATTACCTTCAAATATTTTTTCACCCGGAAGTTGATGTTTCAAAAGGAAGCGAATGCCATTGCTCTCTTTCCGGGAGGGTTCGGCACACATGACGAAGGCTTTGAAATCCTCACTTTGGCCCAAACCGGCAAGAGCGATCCCCAACCAATTATCTGCCTTCAGGCTTCCGGTTGCGACTACTGGGACGATTGGTCGGCCTTTGTGAGGAGGCAACTGCTGAACCGGAAGCTGATCAATGAAGAAGACATGGGTCTCTTTGCAATCGTCAATTCCGCAGAAGCAGCTGTGAGCCAGATCCTCAAATTCTACCGGCGCTACCATTCCATACGTTTTGTGGGACGGGAACTCGCGATGCGACTCAAACAGACCATTACACCCGAACAGCTCGAGCAGCTCCGGGGTCGATTCGCTGATATCCTATCAGACGGTACATTCGAGCTTCGTGGTCCACTGGATGAAGAGCTGGATGAACCGGCCTTGCGCGATCTTCCTCGACTCGTGTTCAATTTTAACCGACGCAGCGCAGGCCGACTTCGCCAACTGATCAGTCATCTGAATGAGCTGTGAGCCATCCCTCATAATGGACATGGCAAACGTCTTTTAGTCCTGACGTGGGCATGCTATTCTCTCCAACTCTATGGATAACATATCCTCTGCACCCCCATTCCATGGTTTTCCGGACATTGTCCTGTACCATGCCGAATGTTCCGATGGGTTCGGGGCAGCATGGGCTCTCTGGAAAAAGTTTCCGAATGCGAAATTTTTGCCCGTCAAACACGGCCACCCCCCCCCTCCCGACCTCACGGATTGCCGTGTCGTAATCGTTGACTTCAGCTATGCCCGACCCATCTTGGAAGCCATGGCGTCAGAGACCAAGGAACTCCTTGTTTTGGATCACCATATCACCGCCGAGCGGACCTTGGACGGCTTCTCAAACGCCTACTTCGATCAAACAAAGTCCGGTGCCGTCCTGAGTTGGGAATGGGCGCATGGCACGGCGGCTCCATGGCTGCTTCAGTACATTCAAGACAAGGATTTGTGGACCTGGACCTTGCCGAGGAGTCGAGAAATCAATGCGGCCTTGGCCTCCTATCCGTTTGACTTCAACGTATGGGATAGTTTTACTCAGCCGACACTTGAGCAGGAAGGTCGAGCTATCTTGCGTTATGAGCATGAGCTCGTTGGAAAGCTCGCGGCACAGGTTTCGATGGTGGAATTCCAGGGTATCGTCGTTCCTGCGGTGCACAGTTCAATCTTGACCAGCCAAATCGGCGAACGTCTGTCGTCCCAGCATCCCTTTTGCCTGATCTGGCATGATCGTGATGGCCGTCGCTATTTCAGCATGCGTTCACGATCTGACGGTACGGATGTCGGCAGAATCGCCGCCTCATTTGGAGGCGGAGGCCATATCCATGCTGCCGGCTTTTCCGTTCCACTCGAAATCGATGGGACACCTCCTGCGGATCCCAGACTGCCTCGTGCGGTCCCCGATCGCCGACGAACTCCATAATATCGGACATCGTGATTCCGCTCCACGACGATAATCCTACCCAACGGACTCCCATCGTCACGACGATCTTCATTGGCATCTGTATCGCTGTATTTCTCCATCAAGTGAATCTTCCTCAGGAGGCGGCCGAACTCTTCGCCTTTCAATACGGTGCCATCCCAGCCATTGTCTTCAGTCAGGCTTCGCTTCCTGAGGGGGCCATTGCGATTTCGGCATCCCTCACCCTCGTGACCAGCATGTTTCTCCATGGAAGCTGGATGCATCTACTCGGAAATATGCTTTATCTCTGGATTTTCGGCAATAACATCGAAGATGCGATGGGTCACACGAAATTCATCGTCTTCTATATACTGTCCGGTATCCTCGCTGCTCTGAGCCATGCTTTTACAGACCCTTCTTCCCAAATCCCGATGATTGGGGCAAGCGGCGCCATCTCGGCTGTGCTTGGCGCTTATCTCCTGTTATTTCCACGCGCTCACGTGCTGGTCCTGCTTCCGATGATCGGGATGACCCGAGTGGCGGCGGGCATCGTCCTCGGCATGTGGTTCATCACGCAGCTGATCAGTGGAGGCATGAGCGTGGGAGCCAGCGGAGGTGGTGTCGCCTTTTTCGCTCATATCGGTGGGTTCATTGCGGGCATGGCACTGATCGGTCTCTTCAAGCGCAAGGAGGTGCGGTTTTTTTCGCCTGGCCGGTCGACGTGGTCTTCATAAGCGCGTACCTTTCAGAACCGCTCCCCATCCCATCGCCAGACCGTCGCTTATCACTCGCTGCAGATCGTTTACTGCCTTTCCACGACGTATACAGGGAGGATTAAGTGGACTTAAGCGGGTCTCCGGATGCGCTTGATGAACCGGTGAGCCAATTCTTCCGCGGTCAAAGCTTCGGGAGCAATAAATGTCACATGTCCCATCTTTCTACCAGGACGCATGATTCGCTTGCCGTACAGATAAAGCACTGCTCCTGCTGTTGCATGGAGCGCGGAGGCGCCTTCCTTGGATGTCACGGATCTTACTTCCTCACCAATGAGATTCACCATGATCGCACAGCTTAGGAGCCTTGTTTCTCCCAATGGAAGCCCACAGGTTACTCGTACCTGCTGCTCGAATTGGGATACCGTACAAACGTCTAGTGTATAGTGACCCGAGTTGTGAGGACGAGGCGCAATCTCGTTAATCAGGAGGGAACCATCTTTGGCCTGAAAGAGCTCCACGCAGAAAACGCCGACACCCTGTAACGCCGCTACGGCTTGTTTCGAAAGTTCCGTAGCCTTCTCAGCCACGTCAAGGGGAATAGGAGCAGGCACGCAGGTTTCTCGTAAGATGCCCAGCTCGTGCCGATTCTCAACTACCGGATACACACAGCACGCTCCACTCTCACTTCGCACGACGAGAACCGAGAGCTCTCTAGTATATTCAATGAATTGTTCAAGAATCCATCGGTGACCAGTCTTAGTTGTTTCCAATATTTGTTCAACTTCCCTCATATCGGAAGTATCTCGGAGTAGCCACTGACCCTTCCCATCATACCCGCTCTTTGCTGTTTTACAAACAGTGGGAAGGCCAATATGTTCGACAGCAGAGACCAGTTGACGGGTCGATTCGACGATAGCAAAAGCGGGGACAGCGAGGTGCCGTGACGACAAGTATTGCTTTTGTTCAATCCTGTCCTGAAGTATCCGGAGGACAGCACCGGAAGGCCGCATTGGACAACGGCCTTCCAACCATTCGCAGAGTTCCGCAGGCACATTTTCCCATTCCAGAGTAACGGCATCGGCAATACTTGCGAATTGGTCGCGTATGCCAAGATCCGTAAATGGCGCTGTAAAGGAGTGAGTGGCAATCCGATGAGCGGGCGCGTCGGTATCTGGATCCCAGACAGCTACCCGATAACCCATGCGAAGGGCAGTCCCCGCAAACATAGTTCCCAATTGTCCACCACCCAATACTCCCACAGTGGAGCCTGGCTCAAGGATTCGCTCGGTCACAGCTGCCGACTCATGTGATGCCTTTGGCCTCTGGAGAATTGAGAACGCTCGCCGTTTGAGTCGCCCGGTAACTCTTGATGCGCTCAGCAATTTCAGGATAGCTTCCTGCGAGGATTTGGCCTGCGAGGAGCCCTGCATTCTCGGCACCCCCAATCGCCACCGTGGCTACGGGAATACCTTTTGGCATCTGAACAATTGATAATAAGGAATCGAGCCCACGAAGGTTTTCTGTCGGAATTGGGACACCGATCACTGGAATGTAGGTCTTAGCAGCCAACATACCAGGAAGGTGAGCCGCTCCTCCAGCTCCTGCAATGATGACTTTGACCCCTCGGCCAGGAGCGCTTGTGGCGTACTCGAAAAGACGGTCCGGCGTTCGATGAGCGGAAACAACCAGTAGTTCATAGGAAATGCCAAGTTCATCCAAGATCGCTCCGGATTTTTTTAAAATAGGGAAATCTGATTTGCTACCACCCAAAATCCCGACAAACGGTTTAAGGCTCTTGACTCCTCGGCTTGTCTTTTGCTGAGACCGGCTCGCTACCCGCGGTATTCTTGTCATCGTCTACCTCTGCTTTCCACCAGCCATAGGATAAATAGCGGCACCTTAGCGAGTCCATTTAGTGGGGTCAAGGAGATTGGAATCATAACCATTATCCTTCCTGCAACCTGCTCGCTTTGCTCTGCTTGGCGGGACAAGGTACTAGTAACAATCGCGAGTAGGTACGAAGTCGGTAGTAATAGGGATGTTTGCGATCGCTGTGCGTCGGAGAAGTGAAAGTGCACCTGAAAACTGACAGGAGATAAGCCTGCAGGCACCACTGACCGAAAGATGGCTCAGGGACTTCCCTGAGCCATCCTCAGTATGGATCTATGTGCGGCATCGATTGAGCCGCACGTCGGCTATTTACCCCCCGGGGCTGCCACCTTAGGTGCGAACATCTCAAACACACTTGGTGACCGCTCAATATAATCCGGCGGGAAGAAGTTAAATCGTCGCCACAGTTCGTACCAAAGAGGAACACGATTCATGATCACCCAACCCAATACCTTTGTGCCCTGCCTCACCTGCGCCTGCTCAGGCCATGGCTGAGGATCATCCGGGTCAGGAACGACCCAGAATCGGTAATTTCCTTTTCCATCGTCGATCTGATCGACCACTTTGATGACACCACCACGAGTACCCGCCATCAACGAAGGCCACGCTGGCAGCGGGATGGCCGGCACCCCGAAGAACAAGATCCGAACCTTCCGCCCGGCTTTCAAAAGTGGGGCATCCAACCCTTCAGCGACCATTTCAATGGCAGGATCTGAGGCAAGTGGAGAAATGGTGACGAGGTTCTCTCCCTGCTTGACCGTTTCATTGATACCGACCTTAGCCATCTTGACGACAGTTCCATCCATCGGCGCTATGAGCTTAGCGGCTTCAATTCGTTGCTGAACACCTTGCTGTCTATAGGAGATATCCGCCAACTGCTCCGTAGCTTTGGCGGCTTCTGCCACCGCAGCATCGCGGGACGCTATTGCATCCATGAGCCGTTGCTGCACATCCGCAGTGATTTGATCACGTCCGAAGCTCAAGGCGGACCGAGCTTGTTCCGCAGCCAGCAAACTGGCCTGTGCCGCCTGCAAACCCGCTTTTGTACCGATTTCCGTCTGAATCGTTAATTCAAGTTCCCGTTGTGAAACCAACCCGTCCCTGACAAGTTGCCGATGCCGGTCGACATTGAGTTGCGCTGTATGCACATCAATTTTAAGCTGTTCCACCTTCTGCTGTGCTTCCCGCACTTTGTTGTCAGCTTCCACCACTCTTGCCTCAGCGGACGGCACAGCGGCTTGGACCAGCTTCTTCATTTCCCCGATTCTCTTATTGAGCTGATCCGCCCTCGCCAGCGCTGCGTGGCGTGTTTGTTCCAGCGCAACTTTGCGCTGTTCGAAGAGAGGGAGGATTTCAGGTGCCATGAAGGTCGGGTCGTAGTCCTCAAGCTCGCCGACTAGATCGCCTTTTTTGACCTTCACTCCTTCATAAATATGCCAAGATTTGATACGACCTGTAATCCGGGATTCTATCTGTTGTGGCCGGTCATAGGGAGTATAAGCAGAAACTTTCCCGTTCACAGCGATGGTCTGCGTCCAAGGGACGAACTCAAGGATGATGAGAAAGAGCAGAAGAATTGTCAGTATGGCACGAGATGCCGTAAACATTCCTCCTGGAATCTGTACCGCTTCCCAGCATGGCAACTTGGACAATGTGGGTCCCTGTTCGATCGTGATCGCTTCCAAGCCCACCCCCCGCTTGACCAGCGCACGTTCCCCGCTGCCTTCGATACCGCGACCTAGGCTAGCCATGGAGCCTCCATTCATTATCGATGTTGATTTGCCGTTCCAACCGTTTACGCATGAGCATGATGCAACATAATACGACGATCGGCATGATCCGTAAGATTGGGATCCGTCGACACGAAGATCACCGACCATGCTTCATCTTTAGAGCACAACCGGCGAAGCACACGCTCCCGCAACGATGGCTCGAGCGAGTGAATCAAGCCGTCAAATATGAGGACCTGTGGCCGTCCTAGAATCGCTCGGGCCAGAAGAATCTGCACGATGTGAGTCGGCGAAATGGATTCGCCCAGCATGGAAATATCGGACTTAACACCGCGCGCCAACCCCTCGACATCTTCCTCAAGTTCCGTGAACCGGAGAGCCCAGTTGAGATCATCATAGGTGACATAAGAACGCCCCATGACGATATTTTCTTCAATGGTCCCCTTGATCAACGATAACTGCGAGTCGATCATGACGCTGCGACATTGGTTGATAGCGCTGGGCTCGATATATCGTAGATCCACGCCATTGTACTGGACGACACCGTTCGTCGGAGTTTCGAGTCCTCCCAACACCCTGGCCAAAGCGGTCTTGGCTCCCGTTGTTCGAGCATAGATACCGAGCTTCTCGCCTGGTGCCACATCCAAGTTGAAACCATCGAACACAGACACTCCGCCGTGAATTAAACTGACACCTTTACAGGTGACGCGGACCCCTTGAGTCAAATGTTTAGGCAGGGCCACAGGGGATTCGATTGAGACGTAATCCTGCTCTTGTCTAAAGACCCTATCGAGGTGTTCCAGAGACGTGAAGAAATAATACACATATCCCATGTTTTTGATGAGGGAGTCGAAATTGATGACGAGCGCACCGACGACCGCTTGAATAGCGACCAGTTGCCCAAGAGTCAACTGCCCTGACGCCATGAGATAGGCTGCGAGGGCAAGAGCGCCGGATTGTGCGATCGCTTGTCCGCCCACTGAACCAATATACTGCCGCACGAGAACAGCAAACCGAGCCTTCCGAGTTTCGACGTATCGATTGACGAGATCGTTCGTCTTCTGCATGAGAAATGGGCGGCTGTCGGTGGCTTTCAACTGCAACGCATTCCGCGAAATCTCTTGAATCCAATTGAAGACATCGTACTTCGCGTGGGACATGGCGAGGGTCGTCTTCAGTGCTCCCCGAGAGAGCACGAAAAATGTGAGTCCAAACCCAGCCATGAGCAGAAGGTTGTACACAAGAAAATACGGGTGATACACAACCAGCACGATCATGCCAACCGTCCCACCCACCACGACATTCAATAGATCAATGAGCAATGTGGACAAGGCACGTTGCATGAAGACCGTTTCGATGAAGTAATTCGAAAGCTCGGGCTGCGCTCCTTTAAATCGATTTCGAGGAAGCTGTTCAACCATCGCAACCGCGACTCTTGCAAAGATGCGCCGTTGCACGACATCAACCGCGTAGAAATGAAATGTTTTAAAAAGCCCGACAAACAACAGAACTGCCAGCATGATGCTGGTCAGAGTCCAAATCATGACCGGCTGAACCGCATAGGAAAAGGTGCTGACCAACTCCTGCACGGTCAACGGGATGATAAGAGAAAAGAACCCAACGGCCAGGGCATAAGAAAAAATCAGACTCATGATTTTTTTCTCAGCCCGCATAGCTACGGAAAGCTGTTTCATCAGTGCTTCGAACAGGCCCTGATAACTTTCGCCCTGAGGTTCTTTCATGAGCACCCCCAGTAATAAGTCAGAATGTGATTGATCGGCACCTTGCTGAACTTAATGACGGCTGAACTAAATCACGTTTGGGAACCTATATCCAAGCCCAACGAATGAACTATACGATAATACCGATCCCTAAAAGTCCATTCACCATGTCAATCCCGTCCCGGCAGCTTGCGACCGGCCGAACCGGCTGCGTGCAGTGAATCCCCATACTTGGCCAGCAGATTGTCGGCTAGTGGCTTCGATAGCGCTCCTCGTGCCCAGAGCATTCCGCCTCGGGCTACGGCATAGTCAGCTTGAGCTCGGTAGAGCTCGTAAGCCATTTCGACCACCGCACGCTCTCGTATGTTGACGAAAAGCACGCTCGTTGCTCCCATATTAAACCGGGCTCGTTCGCCTTCTTCTAAGGTCTTGGCCAAGCGCAGGGCCTCTGTTGCGGCCTTCACACGGTCTCTGGCCCGCACCATCGCTGAGAGCCAGTTATCAACCTCGATCTGAACTTGTCGCTCCGTGTAAGCTTGTTTCCATGCCAATCGTTCCTGCTGCGCTTCGGCATGAAGGACCTTCCCTCGCGCAGCCCGATTGAACAACGGCATACTGAATAAAGTAGCCATTCGGTAGCCGATTCCTCCAGCCCAATAGATAGCGCCGATTGCCGGGCCCCCCTCAACCGTCAGCTTCGGAAGGAGATTATTCTTCGCCAGTTTCAATTCGATATTGTTCAATTTGGCTTCAATGTAGAGATCGCGCACTTCCGGCCGATCCTCCGTCGCTTCGACCTTGAAGGCAGCCACATCCTCGTCACTCGGCAACGGCGTTTCCCCTTGAAACTCCGGCGCCCATTCCGGGCGAGGTGTCACAGGTTGGCCCTTTTCCCAGAGAAAAAGCGCCAGCTTATATTGCTCATACTCGATCTTCCGTTGCGCGGCAATGGCAGCCTCTCGACGCCGCTGAACTTCTTCTCGGGCTTCGACCACGTCGATCGGAGCGACCGCGCCGGCTTTGGCTCTGCCCTCAATCATGCGATAGCGCTCTTCCGCGACGTCCAGCGCACGCTTCACCACATCGGCTTGTTTGACGGCGACCTGCCAATCCCAATATTGAATAGCCCCGGCGAGATAGAGATCTTGTCGTTTCTGGGCCACCTTCACCTCGGCTTGCGGCCCGGCGACCTCCGCCTGTTGAAATTGGGCAAACTCATCGTTGACCATGAATCCCCGCAGGAGATTAAACTTTCCGCCGATGATCATCATTTGCTGCGGATAGAACAGTTGCAAGTCCATAGGGACCGCCACTGCGGGACTCTGTACGTTACGGTCGGATGGATTCAGGGTGTTCTGCCCAAGGAGCGTAGCATGATCTCCAAAGTTGTTACGGATACCGCCGAAAATCTCCCACCCCCAGGGGTGCCCGACCTTGAGAAAGGTATCGACATAGCCTGCACTTAAGTGATTCGGCGCGCCACTGACGTTCGTCAGATTGTACGTTTGATACCGGTCGAACTCGAGCTCGTTCCGAACCCTCGGCTCCCACACACCCAATGCTTTCAGGACTTTCGCCCGAGCCTGCGCCCGCTCCAGTCCGGTTGCCTGGAGCAACGGATGGGTCAGTTCGATCCGGGCAAACACTTCTTCAATGGTCAGGGGAGCGGTGCGAGTCGACTGAGCCTGCACGGCGCTCGAGTCGAGCACCGGTTCCGCCATTGCGGCCGCCGGTATACTCATCAATGAGAACAGCAAGAGAAGGATCAAGGGAGGATGCTCCTTATGTTGCTGAATTAATCGCGTCCCGGTCGTTTGAAGCCGTCCATGCCCGCCGCCGTCAACGGGTTCCCGTATTTGGCCAACTCGCTTTCAGGCCAGGGCTTCGACAATGCTCCCCTAGCCCACAGCATCCCTCCTTTGGACACCGCGTAGTCGGCCTGCGCCCGATACAGCTCGTACGCCGCTGCCACCACGTTGCGCTCACGGACGTTCACAAAGAGGACGGTGGTCGAGCCCATGTTGAATCGGGTCCGTTCGCCCTCCTCCAGCGTCTTGGCCAACCGCAATGCTTCCGTCGCCGCCTTCACCCGGTCTCTGGCGCGCACGATGGCCGAGAGCCAGTTGTCCACATCGACGCTGACTTGTTGCTCGGTGTACAGCTGTTTCCAGG
>JAICUC010000415.1 GCA_025936075.1 Nitrospira sp.
GGGCCGGGGGGAAATCCAGCATGTTCTGCATCTGCGCCATATGACTCACTTGGACACGATCTAAAATATTCATCCCCTTTTTAATGGCATGGATTTCGTCGCCGTTGAAATAAGCCGTCCGTTGCTCGAACTCGGTGAAGTCCTCGATCGAACGTAGACTCCGTTTAGAGCTGTGGATTTGCTGATTGAATACTCCCCGGAGACTCGTCGTATCGAGACGCATGCGCCGCTCCTCAGGTCTCGTGTCGGGGTTCAAGTGAAATTGTCCGGTCGTATGGCCGTTTATATGACAGTCGAAACAGGTCACACCCAAACTGGGATGGAGGCTTTTGCGATCATCGGTGGGGTTGAACTCCTCCTGTGGAAACGGCGTCAACAGCATCCTCAGCCCATCGAGCTGGACAGGCGTGAGAATGTCTTTGAACAAACGGTAATAGTTGTTGATTGAAATGACTTCCCCGCGCGACACATCACCCAATTCCGGACGATTGCTTAAAAACATGGCCGGAGGAAACTCCGGCAGGAATGCCTCCGGGAGGTCGTGATCGACATCGACCCGTTCAAGCCGTGGAAACATCTCGATCTGCATCTGCGGAAAGACTTGGCCTCCGGGAGATTGCAACGGGTGCGGCAGCGAAGGATAGGGAAAGCCTCCCTGCTTCTTGATCTCTTCCGAACTGAGCCCCGCGAGCCGTTCCCATGTCATACCTTCAGGCAACCGCGCGGTCGGCCCCACCGGCAGCGGCTTTCCCCGCGACATCTTGGCTTCGGAATCCAGCTTCGGCTTGAGATGATAGCGACGCTCCAACAACTTGCGTTGCGTCTCCATCACTTTTGGCTTCGCGGCGATATCCTTCTTCATGATCTCTTCCGGCTCTTGCATGGGCTTCTCCGCGCCCAATGGGTCGCGATAGAAGTCGAAACCGGAGATCTTGCCGTCTCTCAGCTGATTCAGGAAAGCGGGCGATGACGGCTTCGCCTTCTGCGCCTCGAAGATGCCTGAGCGATCGTGATCCGTCTTTTTCTGCTCCGGACGTTCGATAGCAACGGTGCGCGGCTCTTGCGCCTCGGCCACCGCATCGTGAGGCGGACGGTTCGACTTGGTGTCCTGAGCGCCGGCAACCGCAACACAGCCGGTGAGGCCGACGGTCAGCAGGACTCGAAAAACCCCGCGCATGAAGGGTGGGTTCCGTATCGTATCAGCCTGTTTCTTCATATATTCCTCCTCATCATCTCGTTTCTCATGCCCACTTGATGTTCGGTCGGCGAGCCGTGCAGCTCAAGAATCCTCGGCTCTTCGATAGGTGGTTATGAACCTGCCTGACTGAACCGACATCGCTTGGTTGGTCTGTACAGCCCTCCATCGTCTCCTTGCCCGCAATACCGCACAATCAACTTATGCCAAACTATTCCTTAGAGGAGAATTTGAGACCTAGATCGACCCCTAGCTGTTTAGTCCCACTTTGTGATGGGTGGGGTTGACGAGAAAGCGTTGTGGTTCGTTTTGCCAGCCTTTGATGATGTATTCATAGGGTGTGAGTCCCTGGAGTGTTTTGAGTCGTTTTGCGAAGTTGTAGGCATTCAGGAAATTGTACAGATGTTCTCTAAGCTGCTGGTGATTTTCATAATAATAGCGTTTGACGGTGGCCTCTTTGAGTGTTCGGTTCATGCGTTCGACCTGACCATTCGTCCAAGGATGATTTGGTTTTGTCAGGCGGTGCTCGGTATCATTTTCGAGGCAGACGCGGGCAAAGATATGAGGGAATGCATACCGATCTGTTTTGCGGTTGGTGAACTGGAGGCCATTGTCGGTGAGGATCGTATGGATTTTATATGGCACGGTCGCGATCAGGTTGCGTAGGAACTGTGCCGCTTCCATTTTTCCGTACTTTTCATGCAGCTCGGCATACGCGAACTTGCTGGTGCGGTCGATCGCAACGAACAGATAGAGTTTCCCTTCCTCTGTTCGCACTTCGGCAATGTCGATGTGGAAATAACCGATCGGATACTTCTTAAACTTTCTCTTGGCAGGTTTTTCTCCATCCATCTCTGGCAGGCGACTGATGTCATGCCGCTGGAATAGGCGATGCAGGGAAGAACGCGTCAACGCAGGAATACTGTGTTGCAGGGCATACAAACAATCATCCAGCGGCAGCAGTGTATGCTTGCGAAAGGCGACGCACGCGGCTTCCTGTTCTGGTGTCAGCACTGTTGAACGCGGCTTTTTCGGGCCCATGGGCGCATCGTCCACATGCGTGCGCTTCTTCCACTTCGCGACCGTCTTCGGGTTGATGTCGTAACGCTCGGCAAGCCGGTTCAGGCTCTCTTGACTATATTGAATTGCCCGACGCACCGCCGCTGTCGTTGTGGCGCTCCCGTGCAGTACTTGTCCCATAACTCCTCCTTCGTTGATAGCGCAGAATAATCTACACCATCACAAAGTGGGACTAAACACCTAGCTAAGACAAGCCAGGCGCACAATGTCGATGCGACCTCGCCATGATCAGCGTCGTTCGCATTCGCCCATGTGAGACAGGATACGTGAAGTGAGGCGTCCCAATGTGGTCAATACC
>JAICUC010000123.1 GCA_025936075.1 Nitrospira sp.
CAAACGCTCCGGCGACGTGACGAACGTCCAACCTATGAATACGGATGGCTCCCTCCGCATGCGCCAAGACCGCAGCTTCCGGCGGCTCCTTATCCATTCCATTCATCAACAGGACAAGCGAGCCGTCTATATTGAATAAGGCGCTGTCTACCGAGCCTTGCGGTATTTCTCCGGACACCTGGATCTTCACCGAGCGTCCCGGAATGTCCTCAGTTATGGTCAGCTGCAATGAGGTCAAGAGCAAGGGATCCGTCTGAACCGATCCCGATTGGTCCACAATCGTTATCCCGCCGTCCACGATCAAGAGATTTCGTACGAAGGCCAGAAAGCCGAACGGGTTTTTTTCTGAAGCAGTCTCCGGGTTCTTCTCACCGATGGTCCATTGCCCCGATGGATCACGCCGCACGGTGACATGCGGGCTTTCGAGAACAATATGCGTCGCCACGGCCCGTCCTTCCAACAAAGGACCGATCTGAAGCGCGACATCCACATGTGTGGCGGACAAGAGAGGCGCATCGATGTGCCGATCAAACATCTTCACGTGGCGAAGATCCAACCGAGGGCGGGGAAAAAGTCTGAGTTCCAGATCCTCGAACTCCAAGCGATGGCCGGTCCGCTGTTCGACCTGGTGGACCAAGACACTCTTGATGGTCTGTGCGTTGAGAGACCATGAAACTGCCAACCAGGCCGCCGCCATGAGACCGATCGCGAGCATCATGAGAAGGAGAAACTTACCTCGCGACCGGGTTTCGTTGCGGGATACGGTGGAGGGGATCTGTTCGTCCATTGCCTGCCGCGCCAAGAGCAATTCTTACGCGAGAGGCCCTGCCAAGCGGCCTCGCCTGCCTGATTCTGTCACTCTACGTGAGGTAATTGGGGTATACAAGCAGCCGGAATTTGGAGAAGAGAGAATTCCTGCGTCTTGAACAGATTCGCGCGCGAAAGGTGCGTTGGAGCGATTGAAACTGATAGTGACTGATGACCCATGAACAAGCGTAAGGTTTTTCGGTAACCGTCTATTGAGGTCGAACCGGATGATTGCATGGGTCTGTCGTCCGCAAGCTTCCATGATTGTCCAAGGCAGGCGTACTGTCTTCTTGAGCCGATCCGTCAGCGTCGTTGCCACATCCCGATTGCGAAATTCATCCACGCACTTCATGATCATATCTCCGGCTCATCCCTTGCATGGCATCAGTGCTCAAATAAGTCCTTTGCTACTTAGAACCCTTTCAAGAAACTCATGACCCAATGTAAGTTGCTCCTGTCGCGTTTTGGCGCAGAGATCGGGAAAGACCCTCTTCGATGTTTGAACCGGCTGAGTCTCGTGTCCAATCTTGTCCGGATACAACGCGAGATACCATATCTGAAAAGCTTGCATCGAGTATGAGAGCGTGTGGTCAAGACTCCCACACTCTAACGAGGCAACGAACATGAGATGGTCATTCTCCTCTTCGTCAAAAAACAGAGTCGCCTCTGCATCTCTATTGGCGTGTTTCAGGTAGTTCTGAGCAGCATTCAAAACCTGTAGCGCATCCTTCTTGCTCAGACCCGAGTCCTCAATCATCTTGGTTCTCCAGGAAGATCCAAGATCCCGTTTCTCCGCAAGGTCAGCCAAGATGCCGTAAGCTGCTCCGGCAAGTGTTCGTATTGCGAGAGGATCTCCGTCCGTAAATAGGAGACCAATTGCCACATCGAGCTGCCGGACAGCCCCTTCACATTTTGTACATGTGACTTTCATACGGCCCAACGGTCCTGCGGTTCACCGGCAGGTGCGAAGCCCTTGAAAGTGACGCAACGTCGCCGGTTGAACGTCCGGTGCAAGTTATAGCTGGGTATCATGTAGTACCTAGTGCGAACGCAAATCTTCTTGATGAATCTCGATCCATGCTTTAATACCGTTGTGCTTTCGGAGGTAGAGCGCCTTTTTACCACGTGCCTGAGTATGGTATGGGCTAACGCCAGCTTGGATCGCTAGTTATGCGTCTGCATCCGACAAACCAACCTTCATACGCTGTTCGATGGCCCGATTAATAAGTGATTCAACTGTATCAATCGTGTTTACCAAACGAACACGCTGCATAAATTGTATTGGACCGAGCTGCAAGAAGAGTTTCCCGAATGCCTCATCGGCAAAGCTACTGGAAATAACGGGTACACCGCCGAAGTCGACATTGACCGCGCGAGAGCCTGTCATCTTTATTATGTTTTGGAGCTTTTGTCTTACTGGTTTTCCTGAAACGCGACTGCCAAACGACATGCATTCATCACGTAACAGGAATGACACAGGACCTCCATCACGACCTTCATACGTGAACTCAACATAGTCGGTTGGGCGGTACGTCACACCTTTGAATTGCAAGGCATCAGCGAGTAGTTTCGGATTGCTGAAGTCAATCGTTGCGGCAATCAAGGTGCCGGAATATGGAATGGTCCGATTGGTTATCGACATCTGCTGTCGCCTTGGGTTGTATTCCAATCGGGCGTACCCGGAATCTATTTGGAAGTGGCCCTTTGACTTGCTGCATACTCTGTAACTCCCAAATAGCCCATTACCTTGGCCAATCCTGGCGTCCCTAGTGACTCCCTCTCGAATCGCCCAATCGAGAGCCTCCGTATCGCTGTGAATTTCAGGATGGCCCGGTTTTAGGGATGCTGGAATTCCTATGCCTGCGTCAGCAACAACGAACTGAACGCTTTTTACCCCCTTTTGGAAGGTAGAGACTTGAACGAGTCCGCCAATCGGTGACTTAGCGTGCACAAGGACGTTATCGGTAATCTCATTTATTGCCCACTCAAACGCAGCAAAGTCAGTTCGTTCGAGGTCAGGCAGGGCGCCGAGCATGACGTTAACGATTCTGTTAACAGCAGCCCCTTGCTCTTCCGGCGACTGATACTGAGTGGCAGCAATTCTCGTGTGCCCTCTGAAATTAGACCGACGGAACTGAAGCGGATCGAGGAAGTGTGCCCAGTTCGTATTCTTGAACAGGTTGGAGAGCCTTGATACCCGTGGTGGAATGAGGCTGAAAGTTACTCCAGACTTCCTATATGCAGCCACTTGCGCGCATACAGAAAGCATCGAGTTTTGAAAGGCAGACGTACACGCCGACATATCCAAGATAACGTCACTGTACCCTGCTGCCTCAATACATTGATGAATTTGAGCAAGCAGGTAGTGGAAATCTCGGAGATCACCTTCCACCGTAATACGATTGCTGTTGCGCGAGATCTCAATCATTGATTGATCTACATGCATGTACAACAATGCTTAAGCCGATCGCATAAGAGCCGGACATGCCGTGTTTTGTCCGTCTAATACCCCAGCGACCGTTACGAGCGTAAGTCATAATTGTTGGCAGCTCAATAAGATGCGGCTATGAGAACATTTATCATGGGTTCTTATGCGGATCGAAGGCAACTAAGAGGTCTGGTCCCGTAACTTCTCTTTGAGCGGCGCGCCTCGGTTCGGCTCGTCCGCTCTCAAAGGCGTTGTTATGCTGCTTCTACTTCGACGTGATCGCTTGTGTAGAGGCAGGAGCCGGAATCGGTTGATCCTTCAATCCCTCTAAGTGAAGCACCATTGCTTCGCGAATCAACGATAGAACCTCATCCCTCGATTCGCCGGCCGCGACACAGCCGGTAGATCCGGAACGTACGCCCCATCGGAACTTGGGTCCTTTTCAACGACAACAAGGTAACGCATACGCTTCACCTTCCTTCTTGAGCCCGGCTTGCTTGATCGCACCATGCGCCAGACGGTTTCGTCATGAACCATCATGATATTGCGGGCTGGACCTTGTCCGCTGGGAGCCTTATCATAGATCAAAAGCTGTACGATCCTGCGAGCATTCTACGGCCTCACGAGGAATCTATCGACAAGAAGCGCGGAACAACTCGTTGTTTCTCGTTCCACTCTTCCTACTCGACCGTCTGCCGCTAATGCCCCGCACTTGCGTGGTCGGTCCCAAGCCCCTTGTTAGGCTTTCGCCTTAGCTCTACGCTTTTGGGGTAGCAGTGGAATGAGACAACGCAACGTCTTATTCACAGAGTCCGAGTCGGGGAAATACGGTCGAATATCCGGTTCAAGAACAACGGTACCCTCTTTTGGCACAATCTCCTTAATAGTACGTGTACCATCCGCGTTATGGATCGTGATGGTATAACCGGCTTGCATGGCTTTGTGGTGCTTGCCACGCACCCCACCCCTAAAATCGTATTCGCTACGCATATCGGTGTCCTCCGCCTGTGATATTTTACTCATTTCCCTCTTCGTAAAGTGTCCGCTCCGATGGAGTTGCCTTTCGGCAACTGATAATGCGTATATTTGAGCCACGTTCAGTATACACCACTACCAGCATGCGGCTCTTGTCGGAACTCCCAATGTCAACGTACCGCTGTTCATCTCCTGAGTGCCCGAGGTCAGCAATGGTCACTGAAAAGGGATCGGTAAAAACTGTGGTGGCTTCATCGAAACCGACTCTGTGCTTCTTGAGATTCGCTTTGGCTTTCTCATCGTCCCACTCAAAATTCAGTTTCATTATGGTCCCTTTGAACCATGGTGTCCTGCTATCGAGTAATGCAGCCTACCCCTGGCTCATCTTGGTCCGCATAAGGCCCATGCCCTCGCTTCCTACGGCATAAGATGCCCGGATGTTCTCAGATGAAGACTGCGCAAGTCGCATGGTTTATGAATTTCTCCATACTGTGCGTCTGACATGTTCAGACGACAGCTTTCATCCCTCGGTCGAACTCTGGCGATTCTAAAGACACCAGGTCGGCGTAGGTCTCCAACGTTCGTCGCGCTGATTCCTCGTCAGTTTGCTGATCGCAAACCAAACATGGACAATGACATAGCCACCAACCACTGCTTCCGGCACCAGCGCCAATCACGGATTTCGTCACGCCGCCGAACACCTTTAAGAGGTCGGGCACTTTTGTCTGATCTGAGCCTTTCTGATTGTGAAGCATAGGGAACCATTGCTCAGTCGGACGATTCAAAATGACAGCGCAGTCTTCTGGCGGCGTTTCGCAATGACTGATCGAGGGTCCAGAGTGTCACGTGCTGGAGCATTGTCGAGGCAAGGAGGTGTATGTCGATCCAGCCTAAGCCTTGCCCAAAGAGTTTATGGGTTTCGATAAACGTCAGGACTTCCTGATATTCAATGATGGGCGTGAAAGGCAACACGGCCAGAGACTCGATCACCTCAGACCGATGTTTCATGTTGCCGCAGGCGATTTCTCCAATGACGAGCGGGTGACATACAACCAGGTCATTGTCCAGCAGCCGTCGGAGAGCGGGAGAATTGTGACGAAAGTGGTCGATCCACACGGAGGTGTCGACCAGTATGGCCACGACTAGGCGGACCGACGTCGGCGGATGTCTTTCAGACGGGGTTCCGTGCCGCCCAATCGAGCGAGCCGTTTAGCAGCTTCGCGTGAGATGAGGGCCTCGAGCCCCAAGCGTACGAGCTGTGTCTTTTCCTGCACGCCGGTGAGTTGCACTGCGCGCTTGATGAGATGGTCGTCAATATTGAGTGTGGTACGCATGTGCATAAATATGCATGGTCGAGGCATATACTGTCAAGCATCGCATTGAGTCACCACGGCCAAAAAGAATAGAGGACGTGGATCATCCCCGTGCTGAAGATCTACTTCATCGGTTAGGGGGCAAGCCATCAGCCGCAGACAAGAGGAAGCTCAATCCAGTGACTTCTGAAAGCGCGCGACGCTGATCGCCAACATGACGAAGGCTAATAAACTCATGGCCGCCATCTGCGGCCACAGCACGTCCAGCCCCACACCTTTTAGGTAGACGCCGCGCAGGACTTCCAGAAAATGCCGCAACGGGTTGAGGTAGGTGAGGGCTTGCAGCCATTCCGGCATGCTGCTGATAGGGGTTCCGAAGCCGGAGAAGGTGATGGCCGGCATGTTGAAGAAAAATCCGGACACCATCGCCTGCTGCTGCGTCATCGAAATGGTTGAGATGAACAGCCCAATGCCCAGCATGCAGAGGATGAACAGGATGCTGCCGATTGCGAGGACGCCGATGTTTCCGCGGAACGGCACGCCGAACCAGAAGGTGCCTACGAGCGAAACAAGGGTGGTATCGAACAATCCGATTAGAAAGAAGGGCACGGTCTTGCCCAGGATGAATTCCAATCGACCGATCGGTGTGACCATTATCTGTTCGAGCGTGCCAATTTCCCGCTCGCGGACCACGGCAAACGCCGTCAGGCTCACGACCATGACCAAGATCAAGTTGCCGATCACGCCGGGCACAAAAAACCATTGGCTGTCGAAATTGACATTGAACAAGGGGCGCCGTTCGAGAACGATCGAAGGAATCCGGGACGGAGCAAAAGGGGCTGTCCGGAAAAGCTGCGTTCGTTGAAATTCCTGAGCGAACCGCGCAGCGATCTGGTTGATATAGCCGACCGCAATCAAGGCGGTATTGGAGTTACTGCTGTCTACGATCACTTGCAACCGAGCCGTTTGACCTTTCCCGAGATCCTGAGCAAATCCTCCGTTGATCTGAAGCGCCACCGTGACCCCTCCGCGATCGATCAGATTGCCGATCTCTCGACGGTCGCTCAGGTATGTGCGGACATCGAAGTACGGACTGGCGGTGAAGCGTGATAGGAGCTCTCGGCTTCCTTGGCTATTGTCGTAATCCAGCACCGCGATGGGGATGTGGCGGACTTCCAAGGTCGCGGCATAGCCGAAAATAAGCATTTGAACGATGGGAGGGACGAACAAAAGTGTACGGGTGCGTGTATCCCGAAAAACTTGGATGAATTCCTTGACCAACATTCCTTGGAGTCGTCGCAGCATGAAGAATTCCTATGCCAGTTTTTTGCGGAACACACGCGTGGCCAGAATCGTCAGGATGGCGGCGAAGAGGGCCAACGCAAGCAGATCGTCCATCAGAAAGGGAAGCGACGTTCCTTTCAGAAAGACATCGCGGAGAATCGTCATGAAATAGCGCGCCGGAATAAGATAAGTAATGAGTTGGGTCGCAGCCGGCATTTGATCGACGGGGTAGAGGAATCCCGAGAGCAGAAAGGCCGGGAGAAACGTGGCGATCAACGCAGCTTGACTTGCGGCGAGTTGAGATTTGGCCACGACCGAAATGACATATCCCAGCGACAGCACGACGATGAGAAACAGGGTGCAGCTGAGGAACAATACCGTCCACTGCCCGCGAAAGGGCACCTCGAACCACCGGATTGCCACTGCGGCGCAGAGGGCCGTATCCACCAGTCCGATCACAAAATACGGCACGAGTTTCCCGATCATGAGTTCAAGAGGCGTGATCGGCGTGGAGACGAGTTGTTCCATGGTGCCGCGCTCCCACTCTCTCGCGACCGTCAGTGAAGTGAGAAAGGAGCCGATGACGGCCATGATGATAGCGATGACTCCCGGGACGATATTGGCGGTGCTCTCAAGATTTTCGTTGAACCAGGTCCTGATATCGACGCTCAACGGAGAGGGGACCGTCCTTAGCCCGTGGCGGTGACTCCAGTCCAGGCGGAGGCGTTGATTATAGGACTGAACGACGGCCTCACTGTAACTGAGACTGATATTCGCGGTGTTGTTGTCGGTGGCATCGACCAGCGCTTGTACCGCGACGGGACCGCCCGCGCCCAACTGCTCGGAGAAATCGACCGGGATGACGATGGCCAGACGGCAGGCTCCTGAGTCGAGCGCTTGGATCAACGCGGGATAATCGTCCACGGCCTTGACGATGCGGAAATACTCAGAGGCTTGGAAATGTTTCAGAAAATCCTGGCTTTGCTGATTGCCGGCCCGATCGTATACGTACACCGGGATGTGTTTGACGTCGAAACGAACCCCGTAGCCGAAGGCCAGCATGAGAAGCAGCGGCATCGTCACGGTAATCAACAGACTGGCGAGATCGCGGCGGATCTGGAGCGTTTCCTTGCGGATAACGGCGATGAGTCGGTGCAGCCGCATCAAGTCCTCTGACCGCTCAATTGCGCGGTCAACGAGACGAAGACATCTTCCAAGCTCGCGCGGATCGGTTCGATGCGCGACACGGCGATCCCATGTGCCGACAGAGCGGTGCGGAGGCGCGGGATACCGGTCTGCGCATCAGGCACGACGACGTGCAGGGCCTTGCCGAACAAGGCGACATGCCGAGCCTCCGGAACCTGTTGCAGCAGGTCGAGCGCCGGGCCGAGTTGATCGCATTCGATCAGCAGCAGCTCTCCGGCCATGGCCTGCTGTTTCAACTCCGTCGGCGACCCCGAGGCCACGATACGGCCTTGAAAAATCAACACGAGACGATTGCAATACTCCGCCTCATCCATGTAGTGCGTGGTCACGAGCACGGTCACTCCTTCGGCTGCCATCGCATGGATCAACTCCCAAAATCGGCGGCGTGAGATCGGATCGACTCCGGATGTCGGTTCGTCCAAGAAGAGAATCGACGGTCGATGGAGCACGGCGCAGCCCAAGGCGAGCCGTTGTTTCCATCCGCCGGGCAGCGTGCCGGTGATCGTCGATTCGCGACCGGCCAAACCGGCCATGTCGAGCACCCACTCCGTCCGCTCATGAAGGACCGACGCCGGCACGTCATACATCCCGGCAAAGAACCGGATGTTTTCGATCACTTGGAGGTCGTTGTAGAGCGAAAACTTCTGCGACATATACCCGATCCGGCGGCGCACCTGTTCGGGCTCTCTGGCGACATCAAAGCCGGCCACCAAGGCCTGTCCGGCGGATGGGCGAAGCAGACCGCAGAGCATGCGGATCGTCGTCGATTTGCCGGAGCCGTTCGGGCCCAAAAATCCCACCACCTCTCCCGTCCGCGCTTCCAGGTTGATATGGTCCACGGCAACGAAGTCACCGAAGCGTTTGACGAGATCGTGCGCGAGCACCGGTATCGTATCGTGGTCCATCATGGCTTCCGGTCTTTGGAGGTGGCGGCGACGAATAGGTCTTCGATCGTCGGCTCGACTTCTTCCAGGCGGTC
>JAICUC010000267.1 GCA_025936075.1 Nitrospira sp.
CAACCGGTCGCGACGATTCCGGCTGCGCTACGGGGTCGTAGAATTTTGATCGTGGACGATCATGCCACGAACCGGCGAGTGCTTGAGCAGAGTCTCCGAGAACAGGGGGTGATGTATGAAAGCGCGGAGAACGGGTACCAAGCGCTGGAGTGCCTGCGCAACGCGGCCAATCAGCAGACTCTTTTCGATGTGGCCATTTTGGATATGCGGATGCCGGGAATGGATGGCTTGGAATTAGCCAGGCAGATCAAGGTCGACAAGGCGATCAACGCCACACGTCTGGTGCTTCTGACATCGGTGGGCCGGCGCGGCGATGCCAAAACGGCTCAAAGCGCCGGTATCGCCGCCTATCTGACGAAACCGATCCGGCAGTCGCTCTTATACGAGTGTCTCAGCCTTGTTCTGGGAAGCGTCCCCGATGCAGCTGCTTCAACCCCTCAGCCTGCTGCTCCGATCATTACCCGACATAGCCTGTCAGAGGCACAGAGACGATCCAGTCCGCTTGTCCTTGTGGTTGAGGACAATCCGGTGAATCAGAAGGTTGCGGCGAATATGATTGAGAAACTCGGGTACCGGGTCAATGTTGCGGCAAACGGACGAGAAGCCGTTGAATCACTGGCGCGGATTCCCTACGCGCTGGTGTTCATGGATTGCCAGATGCCGGAAATGGATGGTTTTGAAGCGACAAGGGTGATCAGGAATCAGGAGGAAAGCTTACGACAGGCCGGCGGCAGCCCGGCCCATCTACCCATTATCGCCATGACTGCCAATGCAATGCAGGAGGATCATGACCGGTGCCGCGCAGTCGGGATGGATGACTTCCTCAGCAAGCCGATCACAAGCAAAGATCTGGCAGCGGTCTTGAATCGCTGGCTGCCGTACGACCAGGCTCACGTGGAGGCAGAAGCAGCCTAGTCATCGAGGAGCCGCGAAGAGCGCGATCGTCTCCTCAGTCTCGACCGGACTTGTCGGCTAGGTGCTGAATTACGACAGTCGGCCATCGCGATCTCTACCGAGAGATGTATTTTGCTCCATAGTATCTTCCAACCAACAGTCTGAAGTCGTACAATCCGGCTTCGCTCCCTTCAAAGATATGCTCGATGCGGAAGCACTATGAAGCCACGTATCATCGTCACCGGGGCGGCGGGACTGATTGGGCGGTACTGTGTGAAGTCAGCCTCCCGTTGGGCGCCGGACTGGGATGTGCGAGGCCTCGGCCGCGCCGATCTTGATCTCACGGATCACGCCGCTGTCGAGCGAACCTGGCGGCTTCTGAAACCCAATGCAGTCATCCACTGCGCGGCTTTGAGCCGAACGAAAGACTGCGAGCAACATCCCAATCTCGCTCGCCGTATCAATGTGGAGGCCACGGCTTATCTGGCGCGATTCTCGAAGGACATTCCCTTTATCTTCTTGTCGAGCGGCGAAGTCTTCGATGGCCGGGCTGGTTGGTACCATGAGACAGATGAACCCAAGCCCATCAATTTCTACGGCAAGACCAAATGTGAGGCGGAACAGCTGGTGTTGCAGAATCCCCGCCACACCGTCGTTCGAATCGTCCTGACGGCCGGTACGTCGCAGAACGGCGATCGAAGTTTTGTCGAAGATATGTGCCGGGCGGCGAGGGGGGGCAAGAGCGTGACCCTCTATGCCGATGAGTATCGTTGCCCGCTGCCGGCGGGAGCCATTGCGCGTGCGATCTGGGAGTTAGTCCGCAAAGTTGAGTGCGGGCTCTTTCATCTTGGGGGACATGAGCGATTATCACGCTGGGAAATAGGCCAGGCGCTGCTGCCCTGGTATCCGGAACTGCAAGACCGTCTCGTGAAAGGATGTGCCTCTGATCATACCGGCGCACCGCGACCTGCCGATCTCTCGCTGAACTGTGAGAAGATCCAGGGGCGTTTGTCGTTTCCCTTACCGGGTTTTCGGAGTTGGTTGAAGGATCGGGTGCATCGAGGTGTCGATTTGTGGGATTATGAGTCCAGTCTGTCGTGAGGCATAAAAGAGAATGGAACCAGAGAACGGGATTTTTTCATCGGATCCGTTGCCGCTTGTCCTAGCGGCCTACCTCTTCATGACGGTGGTCATGGGGGCATTGTGGGCCGTGCAGCGGAAGACCAGGAACGCCGCGATCGGAGACGTCGGATGGTGCTTTGGGCTGATTCTTGTCGTGCTGTGGTACGCCACACAAGCAAGCGGCGGTTTCGCGCGAATTTTTCTGCCCGTGATGCTGGTGACACTCTATGCGGGACGGCTGGGTCTCCACATTCTTTTCAATCGCGTCATCGGCAAAGAAGAGGATGCCCGGTATCGCCGGTTGCGGGAGGAATGGGGCGAATCCGAGTCGGCCAAAATGCTCGCGTACTTTCTCCTGCAAGCGCTGGCTGTGGCGGCCTTTTCGCTTCCGTTTCTGGTGCTGATGTGGAATCCCCGCCCTCCCTCCGCGTTGGTTGAGCTCATCGGTTTGATGATTTGGGGTGTGGCCGTCGCCGGTGAGGCCAGAGCCGACAGACAACTTGCCCACTTCCGCGCCGATCCAAGGAATGAGGGGCGCGTCTGCCGCGAGGGCCTCTGGAAATACTCCCGCCATCCCAACTATTTTTTTGAATGGCTGCACTGGTGTTCTTACGTTGTGATGACGTTGGGAGCGCCGGGTTGGGTGTTTACCTGGATCGGGCCGATCGGAATGGGATTGGCGCTGCTCAAGCTGACGGGCATTCCGCGGACGGAAGCGCAAGCCCTTTCAACACGGGGAGAGGAGTATAAAGCCTATCAAGCGACGACCAATGCGTTTTTCCCCTGGTTCCCTCAACGAAGGCCTGACGCGCCCGCCAATTCCTAATGCAGATCCGCCATTGCGACAGGGGTTATTGCCTGCTGTCCAGATCGGTAAGTCGTGACCGAGCGATCTCCGCCACTTTGGTGGATGGGTAGAGATTCACCAGCTCTTGGTAGAGCTGCTTGGCATGAGGGACATTGCCTTGGTTTTCTTCGAAGGCGGCCGTTTCAAACAGCTCCTTCGCCTTCTGGTCGGAGCAACCGAGCAGCATCAAACCGAGGGCACAGAGTACAAGTCGTGCGGTTATCATGGTGATCCTTTCCAGGTATCTCTCCGCCGTGACACCTTCGTGTGTGCGTGGCTAGATCATGATCCAAGAGAATCGATTCCGTAACGTGGAGCAGAAATCCCTTCGCTTCGGCATTGTGAGCAGCGGCTTGGTCGTGTCAATCGTGTGCGGTCGCGGAACATAAATTCACAATCCAAGCACATGGATGGTTCAAGGATAAACCGTCGTGAACGGTCACGAGCCACCGTTTTTACCACATGAACCAAGTGCTCCTCCACCTGTCTTTCCGGAATACCGAGCATCCGAGCCAGCTGATCGGTCGTCATCCTGGTATCGGTCAAAAGATCGAGGATGCGCTGACGCGGGGTCCGCTCGGGAGGCAACATGCCCGCATGGTAAAGACCGGGCCGAAGAAAAGCCAGATGATCCGAACAGGATTTCTACGAATCATCTTAAGTCTTGCGCACTTAAAGGTTGCACCGACGCCTCCATTCTGTCAAAATCCGTTCCTGCATTAATTGCCACATCACGATTAACCCACTGGGTCGGCCTGTCTTCGTATCCTGAAACACTAGGTCTTCGTCCAGTGTGCCATAGACGAGGAGGTTGGTGATGAAGTTCCTCGCGGTTCATCCCGGTCCGCTCATGTACACCAAAATTTATCTGCGTCTGGAACCGCTCGGTCTCGAGATGGTGGCGCAGGCGTGCCGCCAAGCGGGACACGATGTCCGTTTGATCGACTTGCAGGCGGATACGTGGAAAGATTATGAGGCACTAATCAGGACCTGGAAGCCCGACGCCGTGGCGTTCGGCTGTAATTATCTGGCGAATGTTCCGGAGATCGTGGATTTGGCGAAGCTGACCAAGCAAGAACTGCCCAACTCGTTCGTCTTTGTCGGGGGCCATAGCGCCTCGTTCGTGGCCAAGGATTTTTTGGAACACGGCAACGGAGCTATCGATTGTGTGCTGAAGGGAGAAGGGGAGGTCGCAGCTCCCAAACTGTTGATGGCGGTCGAACAGGATCGTAAGGCAATCACGAAGGTCCCGGGAGTCGTCACACTTGACGGCGAAGGACCTCCGGCACAATTCATCGAAAATCTGGATGATGTCCGTCCTGCGCGCGATCTGCTTCGAAATCGGCACAAATACTTCATCGGTGTGCTCGACCCCTGCGCGTCGGTCGAGTTTGCGAGGGGCTGTCCATGGGATTGCTCCTTCTGCAGCGCTTGGACCTTTTATGGCCGCAGCTATCGCACGGTCAGCACAGAAAAAGCGGTGGAGGAACTGGAGCAGGTTCAAGAACCGGGTATTTTCCTGGTCGACGACGTCGCCTTCATCCAAGCCAAGCAGGGCATGGATATCGGCGAGGCGGTGGCCCGGCGAGGGATCAAGAAGCAGTATTACATGGAGACACGTGGCGATGTCCTGTTGCGGAATAAGGAGGTCTTCAAGTTCTGGAAGACGCTCGGGCTTCAATATATGTTCCTGGGCGTGGAGGCTATTGATGCGGAAGGCCTCAAGATGCATCGCAAACGCATCTCGTTGGGCAGAAACTTCGAGGCGCTCGAATTTGCACGGTCCCTTGGGATCACCGTTGCCATTAATCTCATCGCCGATCCGGATTGGGATCGGGAGCGGTTCGAGACCGTTCGGCAGTGGTGCTTGGACATTCCGGAAATCGTGAATATCAGCGTCAATACCCCGTACCCCGGCACCGAGAGCTGGGTCACGGAATCCCGCAAGTTCCACACGCGGGATTACCGCCTTTTCGATATCCAACATGCCGTGATGCCGACCAAGATGCCGCTCCCGGAGTTTTACGCGGAACTGGTCAAGACCCAACAAGTTTTGAACAAGAAACATCTGGGCTGGGCTGCGCTCAAGGGCACCGCCAAGATTGCGGCGGGGCATTTGATGCGAGGACAGACCAACTTCGTCAAGATGCTCTGGAAGTTCAACAGCGTCTACAATCCCGAGTTGCAATTGGCGGATCATCGCCGGCCGGTCGTCTACGAAATGGCGCCGCCGCCGGAGAAGAAAGACAATATCGACGCGAAA
>JAICUC010000406.1 GCA_025936075.1 Nitrospira sp.
CAGGGCAACAAGGAGCGGACGGCCCGCCTGCTCGGCATCAGCCGGCGCACGCTGTATCGACTCCTCGATCGCTATGGCCTCGGCAAACCCCGCCTGTCGCCCGAACCCGATGCCTCGGATTCGACCGGTTTTGATAGTGAAGCCAACTCATAAGAAGACATCAAAGCCTTGCATCCTTCTCCAAGGCCGTGAGGCGGTATCGCTCTCGTTGGGACCGGTTTTCAGCGAGTCATCGCAGCGCCGAATGAAATTGCTGGATCGTGTCAGGCAGAATCTCACGCTCGGCCTCTTTAGCCTGCGCGTCCGCATATGTGGCTGCTTGATGCAGCCGACGGGTGAGCTGCCGCATCTGCTTCACGAATTCGTTCGTCGCCGGTCCTGGCTTTTTCTTCAACATCAACTCGGCCTCTCGATCTCTATGGCTTGCCATGGCATGTAGCTCTCGGGCTTCCTCGAGCCAATAAAACATCCGGTCTGAGGACTGCATCTGTGATGTCGTCTCCATCACGGCCGATGCTGTGGGAGGCGCGGTTGACGGTGCCGAGCCATTCGTTGCACAAGCCGCGAGTATTTGAAGAATTGCCCACAAAGTAAAGAAATGCATGCTGCTTGGTTTCATGTGGCCTCCTTTTGCGCGCAGGACGCCGTCATGGCAAGTTTGTTGTGTGCGTCCAATGCAGCCACCTTGTAACATTCAGCCAACGTCGGATAGTTGAAGGCCGTGCGCAAGAAATAATCCAATTTGCCGCCCAGATCCAGCACTGCCTGACCGATATGGATCAATTCCGTCGCCCCCGTCCCGATGGCATGGACAGCCAGCAGTTGCCGACCCTCTCTGTGAAAGAGCAATTTCACAAGACCGCTGTCATCGCCGAGGATCTGTCCACGGGCAATCTCGCGATAACGCGCGACACCGGTTTCATAAGGGATTCGTCTTTCTGTTAAGTCATGCTCCGGCGGCCCCACCATCGAAATCTCGGGGATGGCGTATATACCGACCGGAAAATGTTCCGATGTCGGTTCGACTTCCACTCCGAAGGCATGACACGCGACATGGCGGCCTTGCAAGGCAGAGGTCGAGGCAAGGCTGGGATGCCCGATGACATCGCCCGCGGCGAAAATGTGTGGTACCTCGGTCCGAAATTGCGCATCGACCTTTAAGTGACCTCGTTTGCCCGCCGTGAGACCTGCAACTCTCAGATTCAGATTATCCGTCGCTCCCATCCGTCCGGCGGCATACAAGACCGACTCGGAAACGACTCGTTTCCCTGACTCCAGAGTCAACACCACGCGTCGTGGAGGCCCATCGATCACGTCTACGCGTTCTACGGCCTCGCCGAGGCGGAACGTGACATGGCGGTTTCGCATTTGATGGATGAGTTCTTCCACAATTTCTGAATCCAGGAACTCCATCAGCCTGGTGCGTTTGTCGATGAGCGTGACATGGATGTTCAAGGCCGCGAACATGGAGGCATATTCGACGCCGATGATGCCGCCTCCGACCACGACCATATGTCGAGGAAGCTGCTTCAAACGCGGCACGTCGTCGCTGCTGAGGAGGAATTCCCCATCGAACTTCACACTGTCCGCCAATGCCGGCACGGTGCCGACGGCAATCACAATATTGGCCGCCGTGATTGCCCGGACGCCGTCTTCCGCGGTGACGGTCACGGTGTGGGCATCACGGAACGCGGCGTCGCCATGAAACAAGGCGACGTCGTTGCGACGCAACTGGTCGGTGACGACTTCCACCTCTCGCCGGACCACCTCTTCGACCCGGGCGAGGAGCTGCCCCGCCGTCGCGCGACTTTGATAACGATAGCCCATGTGTTGGTCGAAATGATGGGTCACAGAATTGGAGGAGAGAACCGCTTCGCGGAATGTTTTACTGGGTATGGTGCCGGTCTCCACGCAAACACCGCCTAAGATTCGTCGGCGTTCGACGAGCGCGACTTTCTTCCCAAATTTTGCAGCCTGAATGGCGGCTCGCTGCCCCGCCGGCCCGCTTCCGATACAGAGCAAATCAAAATCGTACGATTCGCAAGCCATGATTAGTAGGCTGCCAAGGTGTCATTGAATAGAGGTTATGGGGACGTAAGGAAATGGATTGCCGAACTGATCATCCCTTTCTTCATGATCGTCAAAACGGTATCTGCTCAAAATGTTCATTGAGCGCACCACATCCCGCGCATTCATATTTCGTCGTCACAAGGGCAGCGTGATGGATTTGGATGTGTGTGATCGACGCCTACGGGTCAATTGGATGACATTTTCCATCAGGCCCACCAACTCACCGAAAATATAGGGTTTTCGAAGGCTGCCGGATGCCCCGCCTTGCTCGGCCGTTTCCGACAAATTCGGGTCGTTCCCCGATAAGAGAATCATGGGTGTGTCCGGCCAAACAAGCCGCCCGACCAAGACAAGCCGAAATCCATTGATATGAGGCATGTGATGAGCAGTCACCACCACATCGAACCGTCGACGTTTCAATTCTTCCAATGCGAGACCTTCTTCAGACACCATGTGAACGTTATATCCCTCATTCTCCAGCATCAGACTCAGCACGTCCCGCTCACCTTCGTCATGCTCGACGATCAGCACTCTTTTCCCATACCCGGTCATATCGACCTCCTTCGCTCAATTCTTGGCCGACTCTTTGCTCTCCACTTCATCAACCCGCAGAGCACCGTTTTCGCTTCACACTCGTGTATTCCATAGGTGCATGTCTACTGTAGGATCTCAGCGCCTGGTACGGAAGTCTTCATGTGACAGGGACGTTGATTGATCAGTCCCAGGATTGATGATAACCGGCACA
>JAICUC010000254.1 GCA_025936075.1 Nitrospira sp.
AAGTCATGCAAGTCGTGGGAGTATTGACCGGCGCCCTCGTCCTCGTGCCGGTTCTGTCTCTCCTCCAAGCCAAGTATGGAATCGGCGAACCGACGAGCAGCCATCCACATCCGCTCAGCGCGCCACAGGCAACCCTAATGGCTAACCTCACAAGAAGCGTGTTCGGAGCGGGTTTGCCCTGGCCCCTCGTAGGATTGGGTGCTGGAATCGGAATACTGATCATTCTGATTGATCGACGGCAAGAACTCCGGAGCAGTGCATTGAGATTGCCCGTGCTTGCCGTGGCGCTTGGAATCTATCTGCCGCTGAAGCTTTCGGCGATCATTTTTCTGGGTGGCGCGATCGCGGCTTTTGCAAATGGAGGAACGGGTGAAGGGCGTGAACCGTCGCAGCGAGGGTTGCTCTTTGCCGCCGGATTGATCACCGGCGAAGCCTTGATGGGCATCATGCTTGCGCTGCCGATCGCGCTCGCCGCCCTATGGCCCGGCATCAACACCGACCCGTTTACGATGTTTGCCGTTCCTCCGTTCGGGGGATGGCCCGGACTTGCCATAATGGTCGTAGTGGGATTCGCACTCTATCGGATCGGGGCGGGGCACGGCCGGACCAGTCCGACATCCTCGATTGTATCGGCGCCGCAGGATAAATCATGAGCGAAGCACCGGCATGAGTACCACAGCTCCCCGGAGATGTCGTGACTGCGATGAAGGAGTTCGTGTCCTGAAAGAATGATTTCACCGACTATGGCTTCCTAAACTCGCCGTCTCTTGCTATTCTAGTTTCCTTGAAGTGCTCTCTCGCTCGATACGTTGGGCTTCTGAACGATGCGAGAACGCCGCTGCGGACTTTTTCAGTATCCCGCTGGACGGCACTGTTGGTTCTCAATACAAGACCAGTCATCACGGAGGTGAACATGAAGATATCGACGAGGTTCTTGGAGTTATTGCGTATGATCGGTCGTCTCTGGACGGATCTTCCCCTCTTGTTTCGACTGCTGAAGGCATGGAAAGACGGCAATTATCGAGGCCTGTCCGCGCGCACGCTGGCCTCACTGGTTGCCGCGCTGATCTATGTATTGAGTCCGGTCGATTTGATCCCGGACTTTATTCCCGGTATCGGCTTGATCGATGATGCGGCGGTACTGGCTTTTCTTCTGCACAGCATGGCACAGGATTTATCGGCATTTCGGCGCTGGGAACAGAGTCACGGCAAGATGTAAATAGTTCACACGATGCCCCATCCGGCAACCCAGTCGGAGGAACCCGAAGATTGCGGCGATCCCGCAACTGATCAGCCCTGCGATACCTTGCCTATACCTACATCGTCTGGTGCCATACCGAGCGCGATGGCCGAGACGATGGTCCCGATCACGGCAAAGGGAATGAGCAGCCAGTTGAGGGCTCCAAAAAAAGGCACAAAACCGATCAGCATGCCGAACAAAGAAAATAGCCCCCATATAAGACTGACGCTTTGCATTGTCTAATGTGAGCGGGAAACATGGTGCGGCGATTATGCAGTCTTCTTTTTAGGAACCTTGGCACCTTTGCGTCTCGCTTCGGAAAGGCCGATCGCAACGGCTTGCTTGCGACTCTTCACAGGCTTCCCACTCTTCCCACTTTTGAGCGTTCCCTTCTTTCGCTTGTGCATCGCCCGCTCAACCGACTTGTGCGCCCGTTTTCCGTACCGCGCCATGCCGTCCTCCTGATGTAATCACTTCGATCATTCGGCCAAAAACAACGTCAATCAGTTCACGCGCTCTAAGGTCGTCGTATGACCTTGATCAGTGACATAGGCCTTCACCATATCGCCAGGCAGCACCTTATCTAACTTGGTGCTCTTGTCGACATGGATCTTTTGTTCTTTCCCATCATTATCCTTGATATAGTAGTATTCACCCTCTGTTCTCATCAAAGTGCCTTTAATCGTATCCTTCGTCAGACGCTCTTTGAGTGTCGGCGAGGCTTCTTTTTCGTTCATTGGATTTGCGGCTTGGGCCGTGATGCCGGCACCCAAGATCCCGACAGCCAGTACGGTCGATAAGAGAATCTTCTTCATGACCAACTCCTTTTTAAATCGGTGATAGAAGCACACCTCGTACCCTCTTTATCTTCGCGGACAATCAATCGAATGGGGACTAGGAAAGAGCCTGGCTTGCCTCGACACCGAGGGAGGACTGAACGGTCCGAGTGAGAAAAAAGAAGAGAAGACGACTGGCGGTACTATCCTACCAAGTCGGAGTTGAACTGATTGAGCGGCCGTATGGTGAGTGCGTTTACTTCGTTGTACACGCTGAGGCGGCCGCCTTGTCGACGGCGGGTAAACGTCCCTTCGACAATGACTTGATCGCCATTGTGAACTTGGATTCGGCTGGTCACTTTGAGCATCCCGACGTCATCGGCCAGTAGAAACTTGAACGTCGGTTCACCTTTCTGATCGATGACCAGTTGAACGTCCTTCACCAGGCCGATGACCACAACGGCTTTATGGTCGTATACCTCAGGATGGGCCACGAGGTCGGCCATCTCGAGCAAATCAGCCTTGCTAAGAGGCACATAGAGAAGATTGACGAAGAGAGGCAGGAGAAAAACCAGTGACGCCCATAGCCTGCCGCGCATATGAACTAGGGTTTTGCTTGCCATGATTGGGGTGTATTGTACCGAAGCTCATGGCAAGTGCAAGATAGGCAATCACCTTACTCAAGGTCTCTTAGTTTTGTTACTGGGTGACGGAGTGACGGGCCGACGGCGATTCAGCGGAATACCTTGAGCTCGCGGGATGTATCGGAGAGATCGGGATCATTATTGGGGTCCTGTAAAGACTCTGTCTTATCCATGGTCACGGTCGGTGCGGTTTGCAGGGAGGCCGACGGAGATTGTCGATCCTCGTTCACACTATGATCGTTCTCGTCTCCGGCAACCAGAGCGACACCCACGAGGAATGCGAGCGCAATGACAATCCCCGTTATATCAACGTTGTGAGGAAGCTTTTTCTTTAACCGGTGGCGTGACGGCATAAGCTCCGTATTCTCTCAATTCTCTCAGTGCATCAGGCCGTGTACTGTGTACCTTTCTCCCACAGAACAAGCCACAAGGAAGATCCCTAGACCCTGCATGGAGATCGTGGCTTTCCTATCGGTCAGCTTCGGTTTTTTTGCTTTGCCTTGGCCGTCGGCGCGGCACCGATGGGATCTTCAGGCCAATGGTGCTTGGGATAGCGACCGCGTAATTCTTTGCGGACATCTTGATAGGCTCTCTTCCAAAAACCACCAAGATCTTGGGTAACCTGCACCGGCCGTTTGGCAGGGGACAGGAGGTGTAAGATCACAGGAATCTTTCCGTCCGCTACGCGAGGAGTGTCCTTGCACCCGAACATTTCCTGCAAGCGTACCGCCAAGACCGGGGATTCGGATTGCTCGTAATCGAGAGGAAGTCGGGAACCACTCGGGACTGTCAAATGAGTCGGGGCCAGCCGGTCAAGGCGACGCAGTTGTTCATGCGTCAATAAGGCATGGAGAGGTGCCGTAAGATCCAACCGCCTTACCCGATCGAGGGTGGTGATGCCGGTTAAGTAAGGACCAAGCCACTGATCCACAGTCTGAAGCAATGCCCCATCCGAAAGATCAGGCCATTGTGATCGAGAACCATCAATGCATCTCAGCCACATCACGCGAGCACGCCACTGTTGAAGTTCATGGCCGAACGATAGCACCTCAAGTCCATATTTATGAAGACCTTGTAAAAGCATGTTTTTTAATTTGTTTGAATCTGGCGATGAGACCGCCTCCTCTACAAGGATCATCGCTCCAAGTCGTCGGCGGCGTACGGCTCGAACCGCTCTGAGGGCGTCGTCCCAGGTCACGTCTTCTTCCTCAATCAATCGGTTGTGGTACTGGGATACAATATCTTTTTGAGCGATCGGAACAGCGAGATTGATCTCGGACCACTGATCGCCTCCCTCCAGGTCGGCGATCACAAGGAAGGATTCCACGGCCAAGGGATCGGCTGTCTTAAACCGAGCACCTCGGCCATTCACCAGACGGTAACGCCCTTCGGACTGCCGCCGTGCAATTCGATCGGGATAGGCCAGTGCAACCAAGCGCCCGATTGAGCGTGAACAATCATATCCATTGTTTTCGGCCTCGTGTGATTCTTCGCTGACAAGCCGCCTCCGCCACAGTCGAGCCGTTCGTCTCACTCGATCAATCGCCGCTCGATTCACCTCCAAACCGATTGAATCGTACTGCCCCCGCAGAACGTCCAGCCGGACCCGCAAATCGGCGTTCTGTTGTTCCCGTGGTCCGTGAAGGATGTCTCGTTCACTCAGCAGCGCCGCCACCTCGCAAGCGAGATCGGCAAGACCCAACGGCACTGCTCCAAGCACCATGTGCGCTAAGCGTGGATGCAGGGGGAGTTCGGCCATTCTTCCGGCATGGTCGGTCGGCCTCCCATCAGCCGAGAAGGCTCCGAGTTGGACCAATACGTCTTTAGCTTGCGCGACCGCACCGGCCGGCGGCGGAGTGAGCCACGACAATTCGGACGGATCATGAGCGCCCCACTGCGCAAGATCGAGCATCAGAGGCGTGAGATCCGCATCGAGAATTTCCGGTGGACGGCGGGGAGCAAGCATAGCCTGTTCTTTTTGGGTCCACAGTCGGTAGCACATGCCCGGTTCAAGTCGGCCGGCTCTGCCCCGGCGTTGTTCCGCAGAATCTCTCGTAACACGAATCGTGTCCAATCGAGTCAGACCGGAACGTGGATCGTACCGTGGAATACGTTCACGGCCTGCATCGATCACCACGCGGATGCCGTCGATCGTCAGACTGGTTTCGGCAATGGACGTGGCAAGCACGATTTTTCTCCCTCCGGGAGCCGTCCGGCGAATCGCGGCATCCTGCATGTCCTGGGAAAGATCACCGTGCAGCGGCGCGATCTGTATGGACCGGTCCAGGTTGGAGCCCAAGAGGAGCCGTTCGACTCGACGAATTTCTGCCATCCCCGGCAAGAAAACCAACAGACTCCCGTGATCTTTTGCCAGCGATTGCCGGATGAGCTGCGATACGGCCACGTCGAGACGTCCGATGAGCGGCTGATCAAGGTACCGGGTCTCGACCGGAAACATCCGGCCTTCGCACGTGATGAGGGGAGCTCGACCCAGCAGTTCGGCAACGGGACCGCAGTCCAGAGTGGCCGACATGATTAAGAGACGAAGGTCGGGACGGAAAAGGCGTTGAGTTTCAAGGCACAGGGCAAGGCCCGTGTCCGCTTGCAGGCTTCGCTCATGGAACTCGTCAAATAACACGATGCCATAGGCCTCCAGCGATGGGTCTTGTTGGAGCAGCCTCGTCAGAACCCCTTCA
>JAICUC010000014.1 GCA_025936075.1 Nitrospira sp.
ACCGGGGTGGGTTGAGACCATGGCCGACTGCGGAGTGAAACTGTCTCACGCCGGTGTTGCAAGCGCCGTCTTCCTCCATGGTGCGCTTCATGGCACCGATGTCTTCGGCATGCAGCGTTTAGATGAAGCGGGCGGACTCAAGCGGGGCTATTCGAGGGGCGTGTCCGGTGTCGATGCCTTGCTCGCCGCCATGCGAGAGGAGACCAACGGGATTCCATTGCTGCCGGGAGGATTGAAGCCGCCGCTCTTCGACGATGACGCGACGAAAACTCTTCTGGATCAGCAAATCGGGGACGCGGGGAACTTTACCAATGCTGATGTCGAATCGATCAGGAAGGCGATCAATAAGAATCTGAGCCAGCCGATCTCTTGCATCAGGCTGCTCTGGTCATCGGAGCACCACCACCTAGGGCGAGCAATCGCCGCCGTGTCTCTGCTCGCCGAGCTATACAAGCTCTGTAAACTTCAGAATTTGAGCAAGGGGGATCGAGTATTGATACAGGCTCATGGACAAGCCGGACTAGTCCTGGCGCTGGTATCAAATCTGCTCTGTCCAAGCCCCATCACCGGTCGACCAAGATTTATCGGGATTCTGACCGACTATGCCGGTCAGACAAATCAGACCAAGCTCACGGACACGATCAAACTCGTCGAGTCCTTGCTCGCGACGGCGGCACCTCTTAACGGCGTCGCGCTCGACATGGTCACTTTCGGGACGCCGGTTCGCTATGGGTGGGATCCTTCCGGTATCGGCAAGCTGCTGCACGTCGTGAATCACCGGAACTTGCGGACGGATGGAAAGGGCTGGCTGGCCAAGATGGAGTTGCCTCAAATCACCATGGAAATGCCGATCGCCTGGGGAGGAGATTATGTTCAGGAACTGGCGGTCGCGGGAAGCGATGCCGCCCCGCCGACTGAACCGGCCAAGGCGGCCAATAAACGGATTTGGGAGATGGTCGAGCCGTACGATGGATTCGAACGGTGGCTGGAATGCGCCAGACGAGCCGTGCGTTTCCCCAGCGAAGGACGCTGTCTTCTCATCGATTACAAGGACAGCACCGGCTCGACGAACCCCCGCGACCATTACCATGGCCACGCAGCCTATACGCGTCGGCACGCCCTGCTGTTCAATACGACGCAGATTGTCCGTGCGCTCTACGAGTCTTAACCGTCTGTGGTGCTGGCGGCCTCTATCGGTTCGCTTCCGTTCCCGGCCGACCCATCGGACGAGTCAGGATTGAAGGCTGCCGGCAAGACCTCTTCAATCCGTTCCGCCAAGATGAAAGTCAGTTCGTCGCGCACTTCTTGCGGGACATCTTTGAGATCTTTCTCGTTGGCCTTCGGCAGGATGATCCGTTTGATTCCAGCCCGGTGCGCCGCCAGCATTTTTTCTTTGATGCCGCCCACCGGCAAGACGAGTCCGCTCAAGCTGATTTCTCCTGTCATCGCCGTGTCGCTCCGCACGGCCCTGCCTTCATAAGCGGACGCGAGTGCCGTCGCCATCGTGATGCCGGCCGATGGGCCGTCTTTCGGAATGGCTCCGGAAGGCACGTGAATATGGAGCCCGTTCCGTTTAAACCGAGAGATGTCCAAACCCATACTCTCGGCATGCGACCAGAGATAGCTCCTGGCTGCACGCGCAGACTCTTGCATGACGTCGCCCAACTGTCCCGTCAGAGTCAAATCGTGGCTGCCGGGGAGCAACGTTGTCTCGATATAGAGCACATCGCCTCCGGTCGGGGTCCAGGCCAGGCCGGTCGCGACGCCGGAAGGCAGATTCTTTCGGGCCTCTTCCGGCATAAACCGCTCGGAGCCTAACCACTCGCCGAGAAGATCGGTACGGATATCAACCGGCTGTCGTTCTTGGCCTTCCGGAAGGTCGGCGAACGTCAAGGCCACTTTCCTGGTCAACCGTCCCAGCATCTGCTCAAGCTGGCGCACACCGGCCTCACGGGTGTAACGCGAGATGACGAGATTCAACACCTCGTCCGTGAGCGCGGCCTGGTCACCCTCGATGCCTGCCTCTTTGAGCCGTCTCGGCCACAGATAGCGTCGGGCGATTTCGGCCTTCTCGCGCTCGCTGTAGCCTTGAAGGCGAATGACCTCCATCCGATCCAACAAGGGTTGGCTGATAGTGTCGAGGGTGTTGGCCGTGGTGATGAAGAACACCTTCGACAGATCGAACGGCAGATCCAAGTAATGGTCGCGGAATGTGTGGTTCTGCGCCGGATCCAAGATCTCCAACAGCGCGGAAGCCGGGTCGCCTCGAAAATCGCGTCCCATCTTGTCGACTTCATCCAGCATCAAGACCGGGTTGTTGACGCCCGCCCGGCGGATGGCCTGAATGATGCGGCCCGGTAGCGCCCCGACATAGGTGCGCCGATGGCCGCGCAATTCCGCTTCATCATGGACGCCGCCAAGGCTGAATCGTTCGAATGTTCGGCCCATCGCCCTCGCGATCGATTGCCCCAAGCTGGTCTTGCCGACGCCGGGAGGACCGACGAGACAGAGGATCGGGGCCTTCGCCGTCGGATTGAGCTTCAAGACCGCCAGGTGTTCGACGATCCGTTCCTTCACTTCCTTGATCCCGTAGTGGTCTTCTTCCAGCACCTGCCGGACCGTTGAAAGATTGAGATGTTCTTCGGATGCCTTCTTCCACGGGAGTTCCAGCACCAGCTCAAGATACGTCCTCAAGACCTGATGGTCGGGCGACGTCGGCGGCACCTTGCTCAATCGAGCGGCTTCGCGCTCGACTTCCTTGCGAATCGGCTCGGGTAAATCGGCTTCAGCGATCTGTTTTTTCAACAGGGCGACCTCGTTCTCTTCGCCCTCACCTTCGCCAAGCTCGTCCTGGATGGCTTTCAGTTGTTCGCGCAGAATGTACTCTCGTTGGTTCTTGCCGATTTTGGTCTGCGCATCCTTGGCGATCTTTTCCCGCAACTGCAGGATTTGGATTTCCTTCGACAGCGCGGTGTAGAGGCTGCGAAGAAGGTCCAACGTCGAAGAACTTTCGAGCAAGCGCTGTTCCTCCACTACGTCAAGATTGACGAGCGACGCGATGCGATAGGCAAGCGCCACGGAATCATCCTCATTGCTCAGCACCGCGCCGACTTCTTGTATGCCGGGAGCTTGGATCAGCCTCGGTAAGTCCGACACCAACTCTTGAATGGCTCGGTGAAGCGCTTGGACTTCCGGTCCATCGTCCGTAGGGCGCCCGAGAGAACGGACACGCGCGATGGAGTAAGGGGTGGATTGTTCTTCTTTCAGGAGGACGGCGCGATCCAGCCCTTGAACCAGCGCGTGAATCGTTCCCTCGGACGACTGGCCGATTTGTTTCACGGTCGCCTTCGTGCCGATGGAGTACAAATCGGCGAGTGCCGGTTCTTCAGCCTGGGGGTCCCGTTGCGCGACCACGACGATCGTCTTTTCTTCGGTCTTCATTGCGGCGTTGACCGCAGCAATGGATCGCTCTCGCCCGACTGTCAGCGGCATCATCACCCCTGGAAACAACACCGTCCGTTTGACTGGGAGTATCGGCAATGTAGACAGCACATTGTTATTATTATCCATGGAATCCATCCTTGCTTAGGGTTCAAGACATTATAACAACCTGATAGGTTTCTCTGCGTGGAAGTCAAGGGTGAGAATCTAAGATGAGCAATAACTACCGAACGGAACGAAAGTTCGCATCGCTGTATGCCGAAAGGTTCCTTATCGACTCACGTACTCTTAGGCATGCCGCTCTTTTCACAGTCGTGGCTCGGGACGGAAGCTTGGCTCGGCGTGCAAAGCAAAGCGCGTTTATGCTATCCATGCTCAGTGTCTGATTCTTGGGCCTTGCCTGTCTGCATTTACAACGAGTAACACATATTCCGATGAACTATTGCAGCCACTGTGGCGCAACGGTCACGCATAAAATTCCCCTCGGGGACAATTTGCTCAGACACGTGTGTGACCAATGCGAGCGCATTCATTATCACAATCCTAAAATCGTCGCGGGCTGTATTCCGGAATGGGAGGATCAAATCCTCTTATGCCGTCGGGCTATCGAACCCCGTCTGGGGCTGTGGACGTTTCCGGCCGGGTTTATGGAGCTGGGTGAAAGTACGGAACAAGCGGCGGTGCGCGAAACACTGGAAGAGGCCCATGCAGATGTCGCCATTACCGGACTCTATGCCGTGCTGAGTCTACCCAATATCGGACAAGTCTACCTGGTGTTCCGTGGCCAAATGAAGACGCCGGCATTTCAGGCGGGAGCGGAAAGCTTGGACGTCCGGCTGTTTCCTCTCTCGGACATTCCCTGGGAGACGATGGCCTTTCATGTGGTCAGCGAGGCCTTGAGGCGCTATGTGGCCGACGCGAAGACCGGAGAATTTCGACTGCATCTCGATAGCCTACCGGACAAGCCCGGATTCTAGGTAAGCGGTGAGTTCGACGTCACTGTGCCGGGAAATGACTTCCGACCGGGCGATTCCAATTAGTTCAGCTGCTCAGACGAGACTAAGTGCATGTTCTCACGATAGTCGAGGAGAACATGCGGAAGTCATCCAGATGTTTAGCGATGATGGATTGGATGACATCCAGGCTCAGGCGGGTGTATTCGTGCACAGCCACGTTGCGGAAGCCCACCATTCGTTGCATTCGCATCGCCAGATCGGCTGGAAGAATGCCAGCGGCCTGTAATAGGGTAAACGCATCCCGACTATCCTGCGGCACTCCGAGCTTGCGTTGGCCGACGACGTACATGGCAAGGTCGATTGTTGTTTCGCATGCGCGTTGGAGATTCAGGACGATCGCGTCTTGTTTCGTCTGATTCGCGATCAGGTTCTGCATGTCGCCGGCGTATTCCGCGAGCACACGCTGAAGGCATCGTTCGATGGTGGCGGCTTTGTTGAGGACAACATCGTCAGCCATACACCCACCCCCTCGCGGTAATGCCTTTCAAGATGTCGCGCCGCTCTTCATTGAGCCGGGCATAATCCGCATAGGTGTACATTTCGAACGTTCGGCGGGCCAGATCATCGAACGTCGCGAGGCAGGTCCCGGTGGAGAGGACTTGCATCCGCATGACCGTCGATGCGGCGCGCAGATCGATGAGATCGACATCACGATGCAGTCGGGTAGCCAACTCTTGGGCGAGTTCAAACCGATGCAGGCTTGCAATGGGGTTATGTGATAGCACGGCAAGATCGATGTCGCTGTGAGGACGCGCCGTTCCTTTGGCTTGCGAGCCGAAACGGTACAGAGCAATAAGGTCTGGAATTGCTGTGCTGATATACTCGATCAAGGCGTTGTCATTCATGTCCGACATCCGGCTTTCCGCTGGCTCAGGCTACTGGTTCACGGGCAACCTGTCAATCTTCAGGGGCGTTCTATTATGCGGAAGCGCGGCTGATAAACGTGGGTTGTTTGGGACTATCCCGAGGCGTCAGAGTCGATCTTTAGAAAAATGGAATCACGTCTTCGGCAGTTCGTCTTTTGGAAGGATGAGGGCCTGTCCTACCTTCACTGAGAGTTGCTCGACGACCCTCTTCAGTCGTTCTTGTTCGGCGGGTACCACGGTTAAGAATTCGACTCCGATGCCTTGTGATCCGGACCAGCGGACGGCCCCCCGGTTGATGTGGATTGGTGTAGATTCGCCGGGCAGTTCGATGAATATTTCCACCTGCATGCCGGTAAATGGCCGGACCACGCTTTCCAACCGACAGCCTTTCAGCGAGAGATCCTTCACGGAAGCGTTGTATCGAAGCTTGTCTCTTTGAACCAATGTGCTTGGGATTGCAACAGGAAACCGGGGGAATTTCCGAACAACCATCGTGGTGCATCCTCGTGTTGTGGGACTAGGGCTTCCAGTCTGCTGAGCCGACCGCCGTTGTGGCTAATGAGGTACTAGGTAGCAGGCTATGTGGGGGGAGGCAACTTGTCAACGAAAAGACCGATCTGGGCAGGGCCGACAGTGTTCAGAACTAACGGATGGTTGCGGCCTCCTTTATCTGGAACATCACCAGGGATAGCCCCAATAACCGTAACGTCGGTGGCCCCAAAAGGGACTGTAAAAGGGTGAAGCATACATCCCGGAACTTCCAAAATGAAGCCCAAACCCCAACCCGAGCCCGAGAGGATAACCATAGGAGTAAGGACCATAAGAGTAAGGATAGGAATATGGGACTGGGACCATGCTCGTTGTGGGTCGCTCTGCAAGCTGACGTTGTAGGTTGCTTGTTGCCGTGGTTTGCCGATCGAGCTGGCTTTTGAGTTGGCTGACTGTCCCTTCTTGGGCCTGGAGTTTCCCTTCAAGCTCTGTGATTTTTTTCTGTTGCGCTTCCATGAAGGCGTTCACGCAACGGGTCTGGGCGTCTCCTGTGTAGTTCGAACATTCCCATGGCACTTGGATGGTTTCGGCTCTGGATGGAAAGGGAAAGAGTCCGAAGGCTAAACTTCCAATACAAAGTGATACTTGAAACAACCGATATTGGAAGGTCTCCATGTTCATGGCTGCCTTCTGCTTTGACTTGTTAGAGAATATCACGAGAATGTCACTTTGAACAGATTGCCTCAAGGCTTTCACGAGCGATTCTTCAAGGCGTGGTCGAACGGTGTGTTTGATTTTTGACGTAGGGCGCACCTACAATGCCACCGGCTAAACGACTGTAACGATGAGCCGAGTGCATGTCCGCGCGACGTCTATCCAACCAGAAAAAAGCCGCCAAGGCGATTCTGCCGGATCTTTCGGCTAAGCGTCGATTTCAGCGGCGATTGTTAAAGTGGTATGGGGAGCATGGTCGGGATCTACCTTGGCGGAAAACCTCCGATCCCTATCATATCCTCGTCTCAGAGGTGATGCTTCAGCAAACTCAAGTTGATCGGGTGGTTCCCAAGTACCACGAGTTTTTGGAACGTTATCCAAGTTTCGAGGCCTTGGCAGAATCTCAGGTCGCCGACGTCAAGAAGACTTGGTATCCTCTCGGGTATAACATTCGTCCGGAAAGGCTGCATGGAATCGCTTGTGAAACGGTGGAACGGTACGGGGGGAAGCTACCCAACAACGCCGAGGAGTTACTTTCATTCAAAGGGATCGGGCGGTATACCGCCGGGGCTATTCGCTCTTTCGCGTTCAATGAAGATGCACCCATTCTCGACACGAATGTGATCCGTGTCTTACACAGGGTATTTGTCGCGGAGGGTGATCCTAAGGCACAGAAGACGATGCTATGGGAATTATCGGAATCCTTGATCCCGCCGGGAAAAGGATATGACTTTAATCAGGCTATGATGGATTTTGGAGCGATGGTATGCACGGCTCGTGAGCCCTATTGTCTTCTGTGTCCGATGAAGTCGTTCTGTAAGACGTATCCGTTCAGTCCGGCGACGCGTGAACGGTTGTAGGCTGATCATGCGAGTCATCGAAGTAGCGGCAGGGCTTATTCACCGTGACGGTCGCTATTTGATCGCCCGTCGAAAGCGCGGTGCCCACTTGGCCGGTTTCTGGGAGTTCCCCGGCGGAAAACGGGAAACAGGCGAATCGTTAACGGAGTGTTTGCAACGCGAGTTGTTTGAAGAGCTGAGCATTCGCGTCGACCTCCCTATTCCGTATCGAATCATTCGGCACGACTATCAAGATCGGATCATAGAGCTGCATTTTTTTCGATGTGCCATTGAACAAGGGGAGCCCATGCCGATCGGTTGTGAAGAAATCCGGTGGGTATGTCCCGAAGATCTCACACAGTTTACGTTTCCGCCGGCGGACTCTGCGGTCATCGAAGCTTTGCGCCGTGATGCGCTTGGAGTTTCACGATGAAGGTCGTGCTCGACATTGAAACCGTCCAGGCCCCACGCGATGAATGGGCTCGTCTATTGGGGAAGCTGCCGGCAAACGAAGTTTCTTATCCGACGGAAGGAAGCTTCGATCTCTTTGCCGCAGGTGCCGCCGAAGAACAGCGCCGTGTGGACGATGAGTCGTATGCCAAGTCGGCGTTCGATGGGACGTTCAGCCGCATCGTCTGTATCGGCCTGCTGGAATTTTCCGATCAGATGGAAGCACGCAGCGCCATCGCCTGGTTCGGGGCGAACGAGCGTGAGCTGCTCCGCCAATTTTGGGCAAGGCTGGCTCAGGACCGCCCTACCTTGTTCATCACTCATAATGGGCTTGGCTTCGATCTTCCCTTCATCAAGAAGCGGTCGATCATCAATCAAGTGAAACCCAGCCTCGACATCAATCTCGCAAAGTTCCGTACCGAACCGGTCTATGACACGATGGCCATCTGGAGTAATTGGGATACGAGGGGTTGGGTCAAACTCGACGTATTGGCCCGCGCATTACAAGTCGACACGAAGTCGGGCAGTGGGGAGCAAGTCGCCGAAATGTGGGAAAGGAGGCAAGGTCGTGAGCTTGCGCAGTATTGTCTGCAAGATACCTATGTGACCTATGCCTGCTACTGTCGCATGAACTTTCGTCAGCCCCTGTCCAAGGAAGTTGTCCTGTTGCAGCCTGAGTGTTACGATGTCGGATGAGTGATCGGTCGATCAACGGGTCCGATACGCCTCCGCCGATTTCTTTTTCGGAATTGAGCGGGAGGTTGTCTTGCTGGCCTTCAAGGATTTTACTTCTTCCGTTCGTTGACGGAGCTCTTTCTTCATCCACGTTGTTTCCTTTTTCAGCATCGCGATCTCAGAATCCTTGAGCTTGTTGGCCTCGCGCGCTTCCCGGAGCTCATCGAGTTTTCTGTTGAGCAGTTCATCAGTACTCAATTGAGGAGTTCCTGAATCAGTCCGACCAGGGGTTTGAAACTCTTGAGGGCTCAAAATCGAATCTTCCTGCGACGGGGCGATTTTCACACTTGAAACGCTCGGTGCCGGCATCGCGGTTGAGGCGGCCGGCGCGGCCTGAGGCGCGGAAACCGGCATGGGCTTTGAGGCTCTCGCTGCAGGGAGAGAACTAGGCATCGATCCTTTGGCGAGGACTTGGTAGTCGATTACCATCGTCATCGCTTCGCTTCCCAGAGCGACAAAAGAAGGAGCCTTTTCAAGACGAACGAGAGAACTAGGATAGAATCCCATGGCTTTCCTATCGTAGGAAGGAGCGATGGTCAGATAGATCGATCCATGATGCATATAGAGGATGCCCGCTGTGGGTTCAGCGCCTGACCCTGCCGATGGAGACACCTTGAAACCGACAATCTGCTCCGGTTTCGCTTGCGATAAGCCTTGGGCTAGCAGGGGAGCAAGAAACTCGGCGTCTTCATCGCTGAATACTCTCATCGGCTTGCTGCCACTGGCGGGCATGTTGCCGGACATTTTTTGAACGTCGTCGATCACAACGCCTTTGACTATTTTCAGCATCGTCATCTGGTCAATGGAGACTGGATGGCTGGCTTCGAATGACCAATCGGCAATTTCCTTGAGATAGACCGATCCCTTCGCATTTTTATAAAGCTTTGCCTCTCCGGAAAACATCGAGCATCCGGCCACTACGAGGGTGAGGGACATCAATGCACCGACATATTGGGAGCCTCGGACGTTGGAATATGCATGCATATGGAATCTCCTCACATGGTCTTGTGGTCGAAGTAGCTTGTTAATTTGACAAAGAATGAATCCTGTTGGGTCGGATGTCGAGTTACCAAATACCTAGCGCCATGAGTACCATGCCGATCGCCAACCATCCGACTACCCCGACCGAAATGATTGTTTCGAGTGTGATGCCGGAGTCGGACGGGTTTGGATTGGATTTTGACTCCGAGTCGGCGGACTTCATAACGAGAAGCGAAATCCCTCGTTGCCGAACAGATGGACGCCGAACGTTAAGCAAGGTTCATGCCTTCTCATTTTTGAAATGACGAGTTGTATTGTCATTCAAGGCGAGGAGAGCCTCTTCGATATAGCGCAGCGTCAGAAACTCAGGACTGGTAAACCTAACTCCGGAACGGAGGTCTTAGAGAATTTAATTATCATAGAGTTATGATCAAAAGATTGGACCGAAGCAGGGATGAAAGATTCGGACAATCGACGATGGGTCTGGTCGTAAAGATGCCAACGGAAGCGAATACGGCCGAAGAACCTTCCACGATGCTGAAGGGAGTCTGTCAGAAAATGTTCATTTCGACCGTGGGGCGTGCAGAATTGTTTCAGGTGGGTGAGATGGCTGTCTCACGAATGCTACATAGATACCGGTGATCTCACTTCCCATAGAGTGTTGCGGCAGAGGCGTCAAAGATATGTTTTGTCGTCAGGGTATTTGGTCTAAAACCACCGGTGCCCTTATCCCATACGACCGTGATATTCCCGTCCGTTTTTCCCATTGCCTGGCTTGACGAACGAGTCGCGTCACCTTCGACCAGGATTTCGATGTCTTTTCCGATGTATCGGCGGTTGTGCTCCAAGGTAATGCGGCGTTGAGTCTCTACGAGTCGGGCGACGCGCGTGCCTTTGACTCGATCAGGGACATCGTCGGCATACTTTCTCGCCGCGATCGTATGCTTTCGCTCCGAGTATTTGAAGATATAGGCTGAGTCGAACTGTACCTGTTCTACCATGCGCGCTGTGGTCAGGAAGTCCTCATCCGACTCGGAACAAAAACCGCAAATAATATCCGTGGTGAGGACTACACCGGGGATGGTGTTCCTAATGCGATCCACCAGCGCCAAATACTCCACTCCCGTATAAGTCCGTCCCATCAGTTCGAGAATGCGATCGCTCCCTGCCTGAAGGGGAAGATGAATGTGTTTGCAGAGCCTTGGGTGTGCGGCAATGGCTTCGATGAGTGCTGCGGGAAAGTCCTTAGGGTGCGGAGAGGTAAACCGGACTCGATCGATCCCTGCTGTATCCGCCACGGCGGTGATCAGTCTGGCAAAGTCCCATTCTTCATAGCGGTACGAATTGACGTTCTGACCGAGCAACGTGATTTGCCTGAACCCTCGGGCGGAAGCGTCGCGAGCTTCAAGCAGAATGGATTTCGGATCACGCGACCGTTCACGCCCTCTGGTATAGGGAACGACACAGAAGGAGCAGAAGTTGTCGCAGCCCCGCATCACGGTAATCCAAGCGTTTACTCCGCTGTCGCGGTCCGGCATGATCCCTTCATAGGTTTCATACTCCGACAGATCGAGGGCAAACCCTTTCTGGGAAAGGCCCTGCTCTTGGGATTCGAGCGCAGTCGTCAGCAACGACGGAAGTTGGCGGTACGCATCCGGGCCGGCCAACACATCGATGAGCGGTTCTTTTTCTGCCAGCGCGCCTTTCAGATTTTGGGCCATGCAGCCGAGGACGCCCACGACGAGAGGGCGTTGTTTCTTGATCGTTTTCAACTCGGTGAGATGTGCGTAAATCTTGTTGTGCGCATTCTCTCTGATGGCGCAGGTGTTGACCAATACGACGTCGGCCCGTTCACGGTCCTCCGTAAAAACAAACCCTTCTTGCTTCAGCATCGAGCGAACGAGTTCGCTGTCGGACTCGTTCATTTGACAGCCGAAGGTTTCAATGTGGACTTGAGGAAGGATTTTCAGGCTCATAGTATTGCCATTGCAAGGTTCGTTTGGGACGGAGAGATGACATGGCCGAACGCACAGCGGTCGGTTGCAGCGGTGATCGTGACTGGCAAGATTTGATTCTGGAAATCCCCGGAGACGGTGATCCCCACGCGTGTGAAGTTCGATGTCGTGCCGAAGGAATAGCCATCCCGAGTTCCAGATTCGAAAAGGACCGAGATGGTCTTGCCGATTTGTTTGTTATGAAAAGCGAGTCGCTTGGATCGGTCGAGAGCCAGGAGGAGATCGGCGCGTTTCTTGACCGATGCGGGCGGGATCCGCTGCTTCAGGCGCACCGCGGCCGTTCCAGGACGAGACGAGTACGGAAATACGTGAAGATAGGAGAATGGAAAATCGGTCGCCACGGCCAACGTATTCTGGAAAGCGGTCTCAGTCTCCCCGGGAAATCCTACCAGGAGATCAGTTCCAAGGCCGAGGTTCGGGATGGTTACGAGAGCTTTTTCGACCAGTTTGATATAGCTTTTGATCGTATGGCGGCGATTCATGGCCTGCAGAATCTGATCGTCCCCGCTTTGCAACGGGATGTGAAGATAGGGACAAAGTTTCTTCGACGAGGCGAGGAGATCAAGCAATTCCTCGCCGACTGTTGTGGGTTCGATTGAAGAAATGCGGATGCGTTCGAAGCCGGCTGCTTGGTCGAACCAACGAAGCAACGAACAAAAGTCCCGGCCCTGATGCGCATACTGGCCGATGTTCACTCCGGTCAGCACGACTTCCCGGTATCCTCGAGCGGCTAAGACTTCAACCTCACGCTGGATGTCCTCAAAAGTCCTGCTTCGCTCATGGCCTCGCGCAAACGGAATAATGCAGAAACTGCACATCGCGCTGCAGCCGTCCTGTACTTTGAGCAAGGCACGAGTGGAGTCCGATTCTGCGAAGTGCGGCAGATCGAAGTTTCCGCGCGCAATCGTTTTCGTATGTTGGACTTCCGCGACGGATCGTTTTCGTAGCTCATGGGCGGCAGGAAGGTAGGCCGGTAGGTCGAGCTTGTACTGGTGTCCCACAATGAGATCGATTCCGGCCTGCTGCTTGAGGCTCTCCATTCCCGTCTGGGCATAGCACCCTGTTACGGCGACAAAAGCATGGGGAGAGTGTTTCAGAGTCTTTCGGATCACATATCGCGACGTCCGCTCGGCATCATCGGTCACGGCACAGGTATTGAGCACAAGGAGGTCGGTCGGTTGGCCGAACTCGACAAGCTCAAATCCCTTGCGCCTAAGTCCTTCCCCAAGGATCGAGGTTTCGGCTTGATTCAGCCGGCAGCCGAGCGTATGTAGAGATGCACGGGTCGTCGCCATAGCATGGGCATTATAGGGAGGGTATGCGTATTCCGGCAAGTTTGCATTGATGTCAATGGTCAAGGCCATTGGCCGGTACTTACAGAAAGATGCGGATCGAATCCTAGCCATCGGGATGAGCGTGGGGGCTATGCCTGTGCCCATTCTCTTGTTTGTTCTTACCTGCTTGCTCTGGAACCATCCTGTGACCGGTTGGAGCGCAGATGCGCTTCCCGCCGAGCCCGATCTCAATACTCGCATCGATGAACTGTATGACCATGAGGCCCGTCTCTTTATCATGCTGTATTCCCTTAGCGGAAATGGCAAAGTGGACTATGTCACGGCCCGGCTGGTTCAGGAGTATTCTCGCAGTACCTATGGCAATCCCATCTACCAGACGGAAGCCCAACCGCTGTTCTATTGGTGGAACCACATCATGTGGAACGATCCGGAGCAGGACGGGGTCAACGGCAACGAAAAGGTTTACCAAGAAAATACCGACTTCGATATCTCGCGATACAAGCCCTGTATGTTCAACGGACAGCCCTGTTAGTTTCTGCGCCGGCCGGTGAGGCCGGTCCCGCATGTTTTGTGATTCTGCTGAACAGCCCTCGGAGGCGATGGTATTCTGCCTTGCAGCGGGAGACTGCTTTGCTATGGTGCAAGGCGTGACTGATTGGACTCACGTTCGTATGAAAGAGTCTCCGTGAAACAAGGGGCTTTCGATCTGGCCAGCCTCGTGAATCGGCGCATCCTCGTGATGTTACCGTTGGGTTTTGTGTCCGGCCTCCCGCTTGCGCTCACGTCCGGGACCTTACAGGCCTGGCTCACAGTTGAAGGAGTCGACCTCAAAACCATCGGCATTTTCATGCTGGTCGGCCTTCCTTATACGCTCAAGTTCCTCTGGGCTCCTGTGATGGATCGCGTGGTTCCGCCCTGGTTGGGGCGGCGTCGCGGCTGGATGGCCGTGACGCAACTCTGTGTGGCAGTCGGCCTGGCGCTCATGGCCGTGACCACTCCAAAGCTTCACCCTGGATGGCTCGCGGCCTATGCTCTGCTGGTCGCATTTCTTGCCGCGTCTCTGGACATTGTCTTCGATGCCTATCGGACGGATACGCTCCATCCACATGAACGTGGGTTGGGCGCGGCCGTGTGGGTCAATGGCTATCGAATCGCGCTCTTGGCCTCCGGGGCCGGTGCACTGGCGCTTGCGGATTATATCGGTTGGCAGATGACGTATCTGGCGATGGCAGCAGTCATGATTGCAGGGGTAATCTTCGTCTTGGTCAGTCCTGATACCACGTTCGTCGCCAATGCTCCAAAGAGTCTGAAGGAAGCGGTCGGTGCACCGTTGGCGGAATTCTTTGGTCGGCCTCAAGCGGTGGGCTTCTTGGCCGTGATTGTTCTGTACAAGCTTGGCGATGCCTTTGCGTCAGCGCTCCAGACGGCGTTTCTGATCGGAGGGCTGGGCTTTTCTGCAACGGAGGTAGGCACTGTGAAAGGGCTAGGGGTTTTTGCCACATTGCTCGGTGCCTTTGTCGGCGGACTCTTGATGATCAGGTCCGGACTTGTGCGGTCGTTGTTGATCTTCGGTGTCTTGCAGGCAATCTCAAACCTCGGTTTTGTCGCATTGGCCGTGGCCGGCAAGAATTCAGCGGCCCTCACGGCGGTGATCGTGATTGAAAATGTGACGGGAGGAATGGGGACCGCTGCATTCGTCGCGTTGGTGATGTCGCTCTGCGATCCCCGGTATACGGCGACTCAGTTCGCGCTGCTGTCTTCATTAGAGGCGTTGGGAAGGGTGTTTGCAGGTCGTCCATCGGCGGATGTCGTGACTCTGGTCGGATGGACACAGTTTTTTGTCTTGACCGTGGTCGTCGCGTTGCCGGGTCTTTGGGCGGTTTGGCGCGTCCGGCGTTTTCTCGAGCCGGAACAGAGGACGGCCGTTCACACCCCTCTCACAGAGTCGGCAGTCTCGCCGGTTTCCGAACGGCTATGAGGACCATCGTCATTGAAGGAAGAGCACGAAGAGCATCAGGGGGCCTTGGAGGATGAAAAATTCCTAGCGGCAGCCGTTTCTATCGTCTCACCAGAATGAGAGAAAAATTTCTGAGAAAATCATGAGTCTTCTTCGTTTAAGTGTGGTCGTTGTTGCTCTTGCGTGTGCGATCGTTCTGGTTTTATCGAATCCGACCATGGAGGACTATTTGCGTTTCGTCGAACAGGAATTGAGCAAAGCGATAGACCGAATGGACCGGGGTACACCGACTCGAGAACAACAATTTATTCGGCAGGTGTTTCAGTCGCAAAGTAGAAGGCTTCTCGAATCCATCGTGAGGCCGAATACCGCGCGACAGAACTGGGGAATTGCTAGCCGGTATGAGACCAAGGTGGCGGATACGAAAGTCATCGTTCTCGGTCTCGGTGGTCGGTTCATTCCACTTCAAGGTGTTGAGGAAGCGACGCTGAAGATCGGACGAATGGCCTTCTAAAAAGAAAAAGGGCCAGGGTAATTTGGAGGGGCCCCAATCCATCGGTTATTTCTGTGGATAACCTCATTGATAAGCGACTAGAATCGGCTATGAGATTCGCATTGCGACTATTCACAGCCTTTCCTCTCATTTCCCAAAGATCCACAATACTTGGTGTTGACAAAAAATCATGATAGCTATATGTAGCTATTCATTGAGGTTAAACGAGTTCTACGTACCATGATGGCGTCTAAATCAAAGCATGATCACAGTTCTTTTCCTCTCTCAGGAGGCCTACCGTGAAAATTGATAGAAGATTTACCCGTCGCGGGCAGAATCCCTACGAGGGGATCACATTTGTGAAGCGTTCGTCGGAGATTCGGAATCCCGACGGTTCCAGCGTATTTAAACTCGAAAATATCGACGTCCCGGAGGCGTGGTCTCAGCTTGCCGTCGACATATTGGCCCAGAAATATTTTCGGAAGGCCGGAGTTCCGCAGCGGGATCAAAATGGGCAGCCGATCATCGACCTCGATGGCAAGCCGATGTTGGGCGACGAGCGAGACGCCCGTCAAGTCTTCGAACGCATGGCCGGGTGTTGGACTCATTGGGGCAAGTCCTATGGGTATTTCAAGACGCAGGAAGATGCCGAGTCTTTTCACGATGAAATGTGCTGCATGTTGGCGCACCAGATGGCCGCGCCGAACTCTCCTCAGTGGTTCAATACAGGTCTTCATTATGCCTATGGATTATCGGGACCTGCACAAGGGCATTATTATGTCGATCCCCACACTCGCGAAGTTGTAAAAGCCACCAATGCCTTCGAACACCCTCAGCCTCATGCCTGTTTCATTCAATCAATCGAGGATGATCTGGTGAATGAAAACGGGATCATGGATCTGTGGGTTCGGGAGGCGCGGTTGTTCAAGTATGGTTCCGGAACCGGGACTAATTTTTCGAAACTGCGTGGGGATGGCGAAGGGCTTTCCGGCGGCGGGAGGTCTTCTGGTCTTATGTCCTTCCTGAAAATCGGGGATCGAGCCGCCGGAGCGATCAAGTCCGGAGGGACGACGCGCCGTGCCGCCAAGATGGTTTGTTTGAACCTCGATCATCCGGATATCGAAGAATTCATCGATTGGAAGGTCATCGAGGAACAAAAAGTCGCGGCGATGGTGACGGGTTCCAAGATTTGTGCGCAGCGCCTCAACGCCGTGCTGAAAGCCTGCCATACGGTTGATGGCGAAGGGGCTCTCAGGCTGGACCTCGACCAGAAGACGAATCCGATCTTGCGCGAAGCCCTGACATCGGCCCGTCGCGATATGGTGCCTGAGGCCTATATCCAACGGATGTTTTCTTATGCGCAGCAAGGTTTCACGCATTTTGTGTTTCACGAGTACGATACCAATTGGGACGGCAAGGCCTACCAGACCGTCTCCGGCCAAAATTCGAACAACAGCGTCAGGATTCCCAATGAGTTTTTTGCCGCGCTCGAAACAGACGGCGATTGGCATCTCAAACGCCGAACGAACGGGAAAGTCTGTAAGACCGTCAAGGCGCGGGAGCTGTGGGACCGGATCGCTTGGGCGGCCTGGATTTGTGCCGATCCGGGGACTCAGTACGATACCATCATCAATGAGTGGCATACGTGTCCGGAAGACGGTCGCATCAACGCATCGAACCCCTGTTCCGAATACATGTTTTTGGATGATACGGCCTGTAATCTTGCCTCTCTCAATCTCACGAAGTTTTACACCGCGGACGGGCAGTTCGAACTGGAACATTTCCGTCATGCCGTTCGGTTGTGGACAATCGCATTGGAGATCAGCGTGTTGATGGCCTCCTTCCCGAGCCGCTCCATCGCTGAAAAGAGCTATCAATTCCGGACGCTCGGGTTAGGTTACGCGAATTTGGGGACCGTGCTCATGCGACAAGGAATCCCCTATGATTCACCCAAGGCCCTGGCGATTTGTGGAGCCATCACGGCCATCATGACCGGAGAAGCGTATGGGACGTCGGCTGAAATGGCTGCCGAATTGTCGCCCTTCCCGGGGTACGCAAAAAATCGAGAGCACATGCTGCGGGTCATCCGTAATCACCGTCGGGTTGCTTACCAGGTGCCTCATGTGGAATATGAAGGCCTTACGATCGCTCCGGCGGGAATCCGCCCCGAGCATTGTCCTCCCGACATGCTCCTCGCTGCCAGACGAGCCTGGGACCATGCGCTTGAATTAGGGACGGCGTACGGGTATCGCAATGCGCAAGTGACCGTCATCGCTCCGACCGGCACGATTGGGTTGGTCATGGACTGTGATACTACGGGGATTGAACCGGACTTTGCTCTGGTGAAGTTTAAGAAATTGGCCGGGGGAGGGTACTTCAAAATCATCAATCAAAGCTTGCCTGTTGCGCTGACCAACCTCGGCTATACGGACCAACAAACACAGGATATCGTCCGTTACTGTGTCGGTGCCCAGACGCTCAAAGGCGCGCCATTCATCAATCACGACACGTTGCGTCAAAAGGGATTCGACGATGCGGCCCTGGGTCGTTTGGAGAATAATTTGGGGCAAGCGTTCGAAATTCAGTTCGCCTTCAATAAGTTTACGCTGGGAGACGCATTCTGCATAGAAAAGCTTGGCTTGACCGAGACCCAACTGAATGAAACGAACTTCAACATGCTGAAGATGCTCGGCTTTACGCAAGAAGAAATCGCCGCCGCAAACGATTTCTGCTGCGGGACGATGACGGTGGAAGGTGCACCGCATTTGAAGGCCGAACATCTCGCGGTATTCGACTGTGCCAATCGGTGCGGTCGAATCGGGCAACGTTCCATCGCCGTTGACGCGCATATCCGCATGATGGCCGCGGCACAGCCGTTCATCAGCGGCGCGATCAGCAAGACCATCAACATGCCGGCCGATGCCACGCTCGAAGACGTTAAGGCTGCCTATTTGCTGGCTTGGAAAAGCATGGTCAAAGCGGTCGCACTGTATCGTGACGGGTCCAAGCTGAGTCAGCCATTGAGTGCCTCGACGGACAGTGGAAAGGCTGTGGAGGCAACCACTGGCGTGATGGAAATGGCGGAGAAAATCACCGAACGGGTACTCGTTCGGTACCTTGCCAAGAGACGCCCATTACCGAGCCGACGAAGCGGATACACTCAAAAAGCAATTGTCGGAGGACATAAACTCTACCTGCGCACCGGTGAATATGAGGATGGGACAGTCGGAGAAATCTTTTTGGACATGCACAAGGAGGGGGCGGCGTTCAGGAGCCTCATGAATTGCTTTGCGATCGCGATCTCTCTTGGACTTCAGCACGGTGTGCCGTTGGAAGAATTCGTCGAGGCGTTCGTCTTTACCCGGTTCGAGCCGAACGGTCCCGTCAAATTGAACGATCGAATAAAAATGTCTACTTCGATCATCGATTACATCTTCCGTGAATTGGCCGTGACATATCTCGATCGGTATGATCTCGCGCAGGTGAACGAAGAAGATCTACGTATGGATTCGGTGAAAAAAGACCATATGGATCCCGAATGCTTCGATGAAGAAGCGGACCTTGATGCGCTGGCTAAATCTTCCGTTATTACGGAACATCTTCCCATCCGTCGGAACGGCGGAAAAAGAAATGGTCACGGAAACGGACACGGTGTTGCCAGACAAGTGGAAATCATGCGTGAAACGCTCACCCTGACGGAAGTCCAAAGCGCTAAAGAGGCCAAGGTGAAAGGTTATGAAGGCGACCCTTGCCAAGAATGCAAGCAATTCACGATGGTCCGCAATGGCACCTGTCTCAAATGTGTGACGTGCGGTGCAACGAGTGGATGCTCATAATGCTGTTCATAAGAGGAGATTGAGGATGGAAAGCAAGCGGCCGCTATCGTGTTTCTGGTGTGGAAAACGGCGGTTCATGCGAATTCGATCGGGTGCCCCAGTCTTATTTTTGTTACGGTTACGGGCTCAAAAACTTTGTGTGAGACCGGCGTCCTCTCGCATCATGGTTCATCATTACGGGTCGTGGTCTCCGTTGCGAGTCACTCGCTCAGCACGGCGAAAAAAGTTTTGACGCCGGACAGACACAAGGAGTACTGACATGCCGACTACGACGCAGCTTGTCATCAGTGGTCAGAGTAAGCCGGGCGCTCTTGCCAGAGTGACGGCGGTTCTCGGTGAAGCCGGGGTCAATATCAAGGCTTTCTCCGCTCCGGAAGTGATGGGGACGGGCAAGTTGCGTCTGCTGGTTGCGGATCTGGAACGTGCTCGTGCGGCCCTTAAGTCGGCGAAGATTAAGTTCGGCGAAGAAACCGCGCTCCTGTTGAGTCTCGAAAATAAGCCTGGTGCGTTAAGGAAGGTGGCAGATACCTTAATGAAGAGTCGGATCAATATCAAGTGCGGCTATTGCACCCCTTCACGGGAGGGAAAGCGAGCGATCGTCGTTCTGACCGTTTCCAACACCGACAAAGCATTGACCATTCTACGCAATCAGTCGCTCGACGAGTTTTGATCGATACGGCTTAGCGCGCATTGCTCATGAGCGGTTCTGCTGCAATCGTGGATTCGCCACTGCGACAAGCCGGTATGCGATTCAACGGCATGCCAACAGGCGAGCTCATGAGCAATGTGCGCTAGGCCGCCCACGAAGCCTACGCCTCTGTTCATCGTTGTGATTGGAGTGAGCGCTTTTATCTACGATGGCTGCACCACAGCTCCCCCGCCTATTGATCGTTTCCCCGGATATCCGATTGGATTTGTAGAACGAGGGATGGCCTCCTGGTATGGCCCTGGTTTTCATGGGAACAAGACAGCTAACGGGGAGCGGTACGACATGCACAAACTGACGGCGGCTCATCGTACACTGCCGCTTGGGTCCGTTGCAGTTGTTCATTCGTTGACCTCGGGTCGCCATGTTACGGTTAGGATTAATGATCGAGGGCCGTTCGCTAGGGGAAGGATTTTGGACCTTTCGTTGGCCGGTGCTCAGGCGCTTGGGATGGTCGGCAACGGGACCGACCAGATCGAACTCCGAGTGGTTGGCTATAATTCTCGGCCCGAAGGGATGGGGGTACTACGGGTCCAAGTTGGTGCCTTCGCGGACATTCAGAATGCTCGGGCGCTGTTTGCACAAGTTCAACGAGAGTTTCCCGATGGGCGTATCATTCAGGTGGATTTCGCGGAAGGGCGTCGTTATCGGGTCCAAATCGGTCGATTCTTGACCGAACCGGAAGCTCAGGTGGCTGCGGTACGTCTCGATCGTACATTTAGCCTGCGATCGTTTGTTGTTCGGGATGATGGCTAAACACTGAAACGATAGGGGAGACTACCGGGTGGCGTGTTTTTGGAACCAATTGATTTTTAAGCAACATTTTTTGAATTGCTTGCTTGTGTTTAATCCTTATGATAGATGTATCAGCTGTGAACTCAATTCTGAGCGGTCCAGTTATCCTAATCTTACAATCCTCTGAAGGGTGGACCAAGAGGTATCCTCTGGGAGACGCCCGGCTTCTCATCAGGCCAGCCATACTGGTCCAGCGTCCCTAATATACGACTGCGATGGACATCCTCATCCTTTTAGGATTGATAGGGTTATCCGCTATTATTTCAACAGCCGAGATCGGCTTCTTCTCGGTCAACGAAACTCGACTGAAAGCATTGGCGCAGAACGGCAGTAAACGGGCAGCCAAAGCCCTTCAATTGAGGAGTGATCCCCAAAAACTTCTCTCGACCATTCTGGTGGGCGACCGCCTCGTCAGTACTGCGACGCCTATGTTTGCCACCTTCATTACATTGAATGCTTATGGGGGCAAGAGTGCGTTTGAGGAAGCGATCGCGGTTATGGTCGGTATCCTGACCTTTGTTCTCTTAGTGTCAGTAGACGTCATCCCAAAGACGCTGGCGGCAAAGTTCTCCGTACCAGTGACGCTGAACATGGCCTATCCTGTCTATTGGGTTCAGGTCATGCTGAGGCCTCTTCTTTTTCTGATCGTCCCTCTGATCTACAGTTTGACGGGAGGGAAGGGGTTGACGCTTCCCTTGGTGACGGAGGAAGAGCTGAAGATCATGTTGGACCAAGGAGGAAAGGCGGGAGAATTAGAATCCGAAGAAGTCAAAATGATCAAGAACGTGTTTCAGTTAAAAGATATAACGGCGGAAGATGCGATGACGCCGCGCATCTATGTGTTTTCTCTCGACGGGAACCTTCGACTCAAGGAGGCACAGGAGCTGCTCTATAATTCTAAGTATTCCAGAATTCCGCTTTATGACGGGATGCTCGATAACATAACGGGGATTCTCTACAAGACGAAGGCGCTGACCGAGTTGGCCAAAGGAAGAACTGATCTGCGTCTTCGGGATATCGCCCATCCTCCACTCTTTGTCCCGGCTGGAAAAACAGCGGATGATTTGATGAAGCAGTTCCAGCAGGAAAAGCGGCATATGGGAGTCGTCGTCAATGAATTCGGTGGCGTCATGGGATTGGTGACACTCGAAGACCTTCTCGAGGAAGTCGTAGGTGAGATTGTCGATGAAACGGATATTACTGAAGAACTCATCAAACGCATCGGAAAGAACCAAATCCTGGTCCACGGACGGACGGAAGTTCGAAAGGTGAACGACTTCTTAAAGGTCGAGCTCGGAGATGAAGCCTTGACTATCGGCGGGTTGATCCAGGAAAACCTCGGGCGCATTCCTCAGGCAGGAGAAGAACTCCGCATCGAGAATTGTCGTCTGGTGGTCCATGAGGCGGATCCTCGCTCGATACGAAGCGTGCAAATTTTCAAGGACGAAAAAGTCCCTGTTCCGGTCGAAGCCTCGGTGTGACTAGTCTTCCTTCTGTTGCTCTATCAAGTCTAGGAAAGCCTTTTCGTCAAGGACTGTCACCCCTAACTTCTGAGCCTGATCGAGTTTGGAGCCTGGATCTGTGCCGGCTACGACATAGTCTGTCTTCTTGTTGACACTGGATGACACCGTGCCGCCTAACCGTTCGACCGACGCCTTGGCTTCATCCCTCGTCAGCCTCTCTAATCCACCGGTAAACACGAAGCTCTTCCTTGAGAAGGGCAAAACTGACCCGCTCTGAGATGAGGGTGTGCTTATGATCGAAAAACCAAATTTAAGCAGCTGATCAATGACTTGTCGGTTCGAATTTTCTCGGAAGTAGGAGGCCAAGCTCTCAGAAATTTCCGGACCAATTTCTCTCACTTCCTGAAAACGGTCGCTGTCAGCCGACATAATGGCATCGAGAGAATCGAACTCTTTCGCGAGCACTTTAGCGATGTGCTGCCCGACTTGGCGGATTCCCAGCCCCATTAAAAATCGATCGAGAGGAACCGTTTTACTTCGAGCGATGGCATCCAGGAGGAGGGTTGAGGATCGTTCCGCGAACCCCTCAAGCTCAAGAAGTTGTTCAGGCCTGAGCCGATAAAGGTCGGATAGATCTTTCACGAGGCCGTGGTCGATTAATTGTGCAACTGTTTTCTTACCCAGTCCGTCGATATTGAGAGCGCCCTTTGATGCGAAGTGTTCAATAGTACCCTTCAGTTGGGCCGGACAGACAGCTTGACCTGTGCAGTAGAAGTAGGCACCTTCTCTTGCCACGGCAGAACCGCATATTGGACAGTGGCGCGGCATTTGGAAAGGATCTGACCTGACTTCATTTGAGATGGGGATACGTTCAGCGATCGCTGGAATGACATCCCCCGCCCGCTCGACTCGAACCGTGTCGCCTATGCGGATGTCCTTCCTTGCCACTTCATCGGCATTGTGAAGAGTTGCTCGGCTGATGGTGACTCCACCCACTTCCACCGGTTTCAGCAGGGCGAGAGGGGTCAAGGTCCCGGTCCGGCCGACGGAGATGGCAATATCCTGCACCTCCGTGATTTCCTTTCGAGGAGGAAATTTGAACGCGATGGCCCAACGAGGACTTCTGGATTTCATTCCCAGTCGAGCTTGCCAATCCACACGATCGACTTTCACCACGACTCCATCAATCTCGTAAGGAAGATTATCGCGCTGGTCTTCCGTTTCCCCGTGAAACGCCAAGACCTGATCGATGGTTCTGCATCGTCGGCGAAGGTGAGGGACCGGAAGTCCGCATAGAGCCAACATCTCCAGTTCAGCCCAGTGCGACGGAGGAGGGGTTCCGGTCATTGCCATCACTTCGTAGCAGGTGACGACAAGCGGGCGAGAGGCGGTAATTTGTGAATCAAGTTGCCGAAGAGAACCGGCGGCGGCGTTCCGCGGGTTTGCGAAAACGTCATCCCCTCGTTCCGTCATTCGGCGGTTGAGCGCATGAAAATCGGAGAGGCGCATGTATACTTCTCCCCGCACCGCCAGATGATCAGGGTAAGCACCGGTCTGCAACTGTAGCGGTAACGATCGAATCGTGCGGAGATTAATGGTGATATCCTCCCCGACATTTCCATCACCACGGGTTGAACCGCGAACAAATGTCCCGTGATCGAAGACCATTTCAATCGACAGGCCGTCGAATTTTGGCTCGACTGTGTACTCGACTTGATCCGTGCCCAGCTCCCGTTTCATCCGCTGGTCGAAGGCCAGGACCTCCTCGGAATTCACCAACGAATCAAGGCTCAACATGGCCCGTTCGTGCTGTACCTTACCCAGTTCACCAAGAGGGGGAGCGCCGACGCGCTGGGTCGGAGAATCGGATGTGATCAATGCAGGATACATCCGTTCGAGTTCTACCAATTCTCGGAACAATCGATCATATTCTCCGTCGGAAATCTCGGGGTGGTCCTTGACATAATAGAGATAGTCGTGATGCCTGATTTGACTCTTGAGTTGAGCGAGCCGCTCTTGCTCGGAGCGAGTGATCTTCGAAGAGGACGGAGAGTCGCCATAGAGGGAATCCTGTCGCATCGTTGCTCTCAACGAGGGGAAGCTTCGACGATTGTCTCTAGGGTGTCATGGCAGATGACGTTCGACATGAAAAGGGAGAGAGATTCGAACCGTGCTGACCGTAGCATAGGGCCGCGAAACGGTCAAACCGGACAGCCTGGCTCTGCTTTGACTTTCGCATCAGTGGCCACTATTCTAAGCGTCTCTTCGCAGTTCTGAAGTCATCAGAAAG